>NZ_JAAGNB010000487.1:0-47838 GCF_010550475.1 Amycolatopsis sp. SID8362 | reverse complement strand
AGGCGGGGCCGCCGGTGCACGACGACCTCGTGCGCCGGGACTTCACCGCCACCGCACCGAATACCAAGTGGCTGACCGATATCACCGAGCATCCCACCGGTGAGGGCAAGCTGTACTTGTGTGCGGTCAAGGACTGCTACTCCAACAAGATCGTCGGATACTCCATCGCCTCGCACATGCGGGCCTCACTCGCCGTCAGCGCGCTGCGCAACGCGATCGCGCTGCGCGACCCGCACGACGTCGTGGTCCACTCCGACCGCGGCGCCCAGTTCCGATCGGCGGCCTACCAGCGCCTGCTGCGCGGTCATGGGCTGACCGGGTCGATGGGTCGGGTCGGTGCGTGTGGTGACAATGCTGCGATGGAGTCGTTCTTTTCGTTGCTGCAGAAGAACGTTCTCGATACCCGCCGGTGGCGCACGCGGGAGGAGCTCCGGTTGGCGATCGTGTCCTGGATCGAGACGAAGTATCACCGCAAACGCCGCCAACGCGCCCTGGGCAAGCTCACCCCGGTCGAGTTTGAGACCATCTACACGGCCACGTCAGCGGCCTGAGAAACAGTCAGCTCCGGTGTCAACCGAAGTCTGGGCAGACCCATCTGCAGCGGGTGATGGTCTACCCCGACCGCGGCTTCGCTATCGAGCAGCCGGTACCGCCGGCTGTGGCGGCCGCGTTCGATCGCCTGGTCGCGGCAGGTTTCAACAGCCGCCTGCTTTGACGGCGGGAGTCGATCAAACCAGTTGCGGACTGTGACGATCATGCTGCGATTGGGTGATCTGTCGCTTCTTGTGTCCACATGGACACGGAGCGGGCATACCTTGGTTCTTCCAGGTAGGGGGCCTGCCGGGCGAGTTTCGACGGCGGCGGGGAGGGCCGATGACCGAAACCGGACACCGCGGTGTTGCGGCGGCGCTGCGAGGTCGCGAGTTTCGCGCGCTGTGGCTCGCTGAAGCCTTGTCGGTCTTCGGCGATCAGGTCGCACGGGTCGCGCTCGCGCTGCTCGTCTACGCCCGCACGGACTCCGCGGCGCTGACCGCGTTGACCTACGCCCTGACCTTCGTGCCGGCGGTCCTGGGCGGTTTCCTGCTCTCGGGCTTGGCGGACCGGTATCCGCGCCGGACGGTGATCGTCGTGACCGATGTCGCGCGCGCCGTGCTGGCGGCGGCGATGGCTGTGCCGGGGATGCCGCTCGGGGTCCTCTGGGCGTTGATCGGCTGCCTGACCATAGCCGCGGCGCCATTCAAGGCCGCTCAGCTCGCGCTCCTGCCGGACGTGCTTCCGAACGGGCTGTACCAGGCCGGTCTCGGCCTCCGGCAGATCAGCACACAAACGGCCCAGGTGGCCGGCTTCGGACTCGGCGGCCTGCTGGTCACGAGCTTGAGCACCAGCGGCGCGCTGCTGGTGAACGCCGCGACGTTCCTGGTCAGCGCCGTTGTGGTCGCCGCGGTGGTCCGCGCTCGTCCCGTCAGTCGGGTCGAGTCCAAGTCGACGCCGCGGTCAGCGGCGGCGGGCCTTGATCCGCGCATGGTCGCTGTCTACATGCTGGCCGCGATAGTCGGATTTCTTGTCGTACCTGAAGGCTTGGCAGCGCCGTACGCGAACGCGGTGGGCCTGACGTCGATCGGGGTCGGCGTCCTGATGGCTGCCGATCCCGTCGGCAGCGTGCTCGGCGGCTGGTTGGCCAGCCGGCTCCGGCCCGATACCGCGATCACGGCGAAGCTGGTCGTCGTGCCAGCGGCTGCGTCCGGCTTGCCCTTGATCGCTTGCCTCGCGCTGCCAGGCGCCTGGTGGGCCGCAGGCCTCTGGGCGGTCTCGGGTGCGCTGTCGACCATCTACTTGATCCGGCTCCAGGCGGTCGTCGTCGAGCTGGTGCCGGACGCGCGTCGCGGCACCACGATGGGACGGCTGAGCACCTGCCTCTACAGCTCGCAGGGCATCGCCATCCTCGGCGCCGGCGTGGTCGCCGAGCGGGTCGATCCCGTCGTTGTCGTCGCCGCGTCGGGCGCGCTGGCGTCACTCTCCGCGGTCGCGGCCGGGTTCGTCTGGTGGGCGGCTCGACCTCGGCAGGCGAGAACTGTCGAGGACGAGCCCGCACCGGCGGATTCAGCGCACTCAGAAGTCCTTGTTACGCATAGTGACCCCCTCCCGGAGCGTCCGGCGGCGGGAGGTGCCGAGGCGCGGCAGCCGGAGCTCGAGGACCTCGGGTCCTCCCCTGGGAACGGAAGCGAGATCAGTATGCCGAAGGAGGAGGTCGCTGAGCGCTCTGGTTGGTCACGATGGGCTATCGGGTTGCTGCCGCGGCCTGCGGCGGTGTTTCTGCTGGTCATCGACGCCATCGCGGTAGCTGCCGTCATCGTCGACGCGGGCGCGCCGATGGCCTGGCGGGATGTCGCGTCCTGCGGGTTGATCGTCGGGCTCGGGATCCTGGCCGCGGAGATGACCCGCGGGGTCGAGCGCCGGCGACGGCGGTTTTCGGACACCCCGCACGTCAACTTCTCGTCCGTGTGGACCCTGGCCGCCGCGCTCACCCTCCCGACCGCCTTGGCCGCCCTCGTCGCCGTGCTGCTGTACCTGCACCTGTGGCTGCGCAGCTGGCGAGGCGTCGCCGGGATCCACGCGCACCGCGTCATCTTCAGCACAGCGAACGTCATCCTGTCCTGCCAGATCGCCGGGTGGGCTGCCAAGCAGCTGCACGTCGTGCCGCCCGGCCAGGAAGCCGGCATCTGGACCGCGGTGGGCTTGGCATCGGTGATCGCGATCTACTTCGCCGCGAACTCGACGATCGTCGGCGTGGCGATCGCTCTCGCCGGGCGGAGCCTTTCGTTCAAGCGGATGCTCGGCGCGCTCAACGAGAACATCCTCGAGCTGGCGACGTTGTGCATGGGCGCACTGACCGCGGTCCTCCTGACCTTGCGTCCTTGGCTGGTGATCGTCTTGTTCCTGCCGCTCTACGCGCTGCACCGGAGCGTCTTGATCCGCCAGTTCGAGCACGCTTCGACCACCGATTCGAAGACCGGCCTGCTCAACGCGGCGAGCTGGCACGCCATCGCGGCGAAGGAGATCGACCGCGCTCGCCAGCACGGCTTCAGCGTCGGCGTCCTGATGATCGACATCGACCACTTCCGAGACGTGAACAACGTTCACGGACACCTGACCGGCGACAGGGCGCTCGTCCTCGTCGGCAACGCCATCCGCAGCGAAGTCCGGAGCGACGACCTCTGCGGGCGATTCGGTGGCGAGGAGTTCGTCGTCCTGCTGCCGGGCAGCTCGCCGGACGCGATTCACGCCATCGCGGACCGCATCCGGAACCACGTCGAACGCACCGTCATCGAGCCGGATTCCGGGCCAGGCTTCCACGTCAGCGTGTCGATCGGCGCAGCTGCGTTTCCCGCGGCGGGCAGTTCGCTGGAGGAGGTCCTGATCTCCGCCGACAACGCGCTGTTCGCGGCGAAGGACGCCGGGCGCAATCAGGTCCGAGTCGTCAAGTCGACCGCCTAGCGATGACCGCGGCTGTCCGCTCGTGTCTGGTCGCGGCGCTGCTGCGACCAGGTGGCCAACGGACGCAGCGCGCGCAGAAGCGCACGCCCGTCGGGTGACAGCTTGTACCAGACATTGGAGAAGGCGCTGCCTTCCGCGCGTCGTTCGACGAGCCCGTCTTGCTCGAGCCGCCGGAGGGTGTCGGTCAGCGTGCGAGCCGTCAGCGGCTTCGAGTGCGCCGTCCAGCCGGAGCGCTCCTCGGCTTCGTTCACCTCGTTCCGCAGCTTGGTGAATTCCAGTTCGCCGAGCGCGAGGGTCGCGAGGACGGCGACGGTCCAGTCACCTCGCAGCAGGGCAAGTACCTCGTACACGCTCTGCCGGTACGGCACGTCCCAGTCATCCACACCAGCAGACCTATCACGAACTGCCGCCCGGCTTGCCCCGGTCGGGATCGTGACGTCCTTTGGACAGGACACCTTCCTCCGAACGAGTGAAGATCCGTCGACTGAGTCCAGACTCACCCGTCGACTTACCTTGCACTCAGCCGAGGTCAGGCCGCTAAACCGGAAGTCACTCGGGCTCCGGCGCCCGGGAACGGAAGAGGAATCGAAGGGGACGGTGGCCGGCCGTGTCTGGCGAGAAGGCCGGCCGGTCACCGAGATCTACAGGGGGAGGGAAGCCGCGATGACGACTTGCTCGCTTGAGCTGATCTATCGGCTACCCGTTCGCGAGGAGCATGGCGGCCAGCGCGCCGACGATCAGGAACGGTCCCATCGGGATCGGGGTCCGGCGACGACCGAGACGCATGATCGCCGCCGCGATCGCGGCGGCCAGCCAGGGCAGCAGGCTGCCGAGAACGAGCGTTTGCCAGCCGAACCACGCAAGTGCCGCGCCGAGTGGAAGGGCCAGCTTCACGTCCCCGCCGCCGAGCTGGCCGGGCGCCATGAAGTACACGGCGAGGAAGAACGTGGCGGTCACGGCCGCACCGGCGAGCGCGCGAGCCAGCGAACCGGCGTCGGGGTCGACGACAGCGGTCGCGATGACGGCGGCGCCGACCGAACCGGCGAGTCCGAGAACAAGCAGGTTCGGCAGGCGACGGTGTCGCGCGTCGGCGAAGGCGAGTGGCACGCCGAACGCCGCCACGCTCGCGGAAATCGCGAACGGCGCCACGTCGTGAACGCGCCAGGCGAGCGCGCCGACGAGTGCGGTCGCGATCACCAGCTGCGCCGCTACCTGCCGGCGGGGAGAACGGACCACGAGCGCGCCACCCATCACGACCGCGACGGCGGCCGTGATGCCGGTCAGGATGAACAGGGGTAGCGGAATGATGTCGACTCCGTCAGGTGCGGTTCGTCCATCATGGACGAAGGTGTCAACCCACGCGATCTTGTTGGGCTCCGCCGCGCTCACGCTCAGCGCGTGCTCCGGCGGCGGTTCTTCCGCACCGTCAGCCTCTGCCTCGAACCCACCGGCGACCAGCTCGACCTCGGTTCCGCAGCCGACTCCTGCGCCCCAGCTGGCGACCGATGCCTACGTCGGCATGTGGCGAGCGATGGCAAAGGCCGGTGAGACGGCGGACTGGCAATCACCCGAAGTGGCGAAGTACGCGACCGGTGACGCGCTCGGCGTGATCAACCGCAGCCTCTACACCGACCACCTCAACGGCGTGGTGTCGAAGGGAGCGCCGGCGACGAGCCCGAAGGTCACCGAGGAGAAGCCGCCGAGCAAGCCCACGACGATCATGATCTCCGACTGCGGGGACAGCACGAACTGGCTGAAGTACAAGAAGGACGGTTCCCCTTTCACCGACTCGCCGGGCGGGCATCGCGCGATCACCGCGGAGGTCAAGAAGCAGGCGGACGGCTCGTGGAAGGTCACCAGGTTCGCGGTGGAGGGGGTGGGGACATGCTGAATCGAGCAGCGCCCGCGGCCGTGCTGGCGGCGGCCATCGTCGTGATCGGGGCCGCGCCCGCGCTCGCCGACGGCTACGGCTACACCGACTGCAGCCAGTACCCGAATCCCGGCTGCGAACTCGGCGTGGGCAAGGGCGGGCAGCAGGGCGGCGACCACGGCAACCAGCCGAACAAGCCCGGAGGCCCAGGGCACCACAACTCCGGCGGCGGACCTTCGGATCCCGGCGGCGACACGATCATCGGCGGCGGCAATCTGGCCCAGTGTGGCTACGAGCGCAGCGGATACCAGGGACCGCCACCTGGAAGCGCTCAGCCGGCAGCGTTCCATGTCCCACCGAGGACTGGACCGGCCACGGCGGTGCCTGCTGTCTATCGGCGACTGGCGGGCGCGCAGCCACCATCCGGTGCCTGGTACATCTACAAGTGCACCGGGGCCGGCTTCCGGGACACGCTGTACCGGCCACCTGTCTGGATCGCGGACGGTGAACCAGGTCCGGCGCCGCTGCCATCGCCCGCTGAGCTCGCCGCGCAGGCGCGGAATCAGCTGCGTCTGCCCGCGCCGAAGATCAAGGCGAATCCGGCCGGCGACCAGCTGGTCACCCTGCCGACCTGGTTGTGGCTGGACCGGAGCAGCTGGGGCGAGGTCTCGGCCACCGCGTCCGTGCCGGGCGTCTCGGTGACCGCGGTCGCCAAGCCGACCTCGGTGACCTGGTCGATGGGCGAAGGTGGCTCGGTGACCTGCACCGGCCCCGGCTCGCCGTTCCCCGGAGGCGGTGACCTGAAGAGCGCGTCGCCGGACTGCGGCTACACGTACAAGACGTCCTCGGCCGGCCAGCACGCTGACGCGTTCCCGGTGACCGCCACGGTGAACTGGACCGTGACGTGGTCGGGCGCCGGCACGGGTGGCACGTTCCCGAACATGACGACCTCCGCCTCGGCGGCGTTCCGAGTAGCGGAGAGCCAGGGAATCGCGACCGGCTGAGGTCCGGCACGCACAACACAACCCTCGTTTGAGAAAAGGCACGTCGAACACCGAGTCGACGCGTCGCGATGGCGTCATGCCTTGAGGAGGTCGGTGGTGACCACTACCGCAAGTTCAACCAGCCCGGACGCGAAACCCGCGTCGCTGAACTCGTGGGCGGGCCGTGATGGCAAGACGCCCGCACGCCTGAGTGGCGGGGGCCGGCGCCGCAGCGTGCCCCACCTGCTGCTCGGCGTCCTGCTGGTCGCCGTCTGCGCGGCCGGAGGCGTGGTCGCCGGGACGCAGCTCGGCGACCGCGAAAGCGTCGTCGCGCTGGCCCGTGCCGTCGCCGTGGGCCAGCTTCTCGAGGTTCAGGATCTCAAGCAGGTCAGTATGGCGGTGGACTCCGGAATGGACGTTCTGCCCGCGTCGGCAGCATCCACAGTGGTCGGCCGGCCGGTGGCATTCAGCCTGCCCGTCGGCTCGCTGGTGACCCGCTCGGTCCTCGGCGTTCCTCAGATTCCTGCGCCCGGCAAGGGTGTAGCGGCGGTGGGGCTCAAGCCGGGACAGTTTCCGCCTGACCTGGCGCCCGGCACCACGGTCGCGGTCCTCGCGACGCCGGGGCAAAGCCCAGCTGTCGGAACGCCGCTCGGTCAGACGTCGTCATGGACCGCGGTGGTGGCCGGCGTCGCTGCCCGGGAGACGGAGCAGATCACCGTGGTGTCCCTGCAGCTGGCCGAATCGGACGCTCGCGCGTTGGCTTCGGCCCCGGCGGGCCAGCTCAGCCTCGTCGCGATTGCCGGGGGAGGACGCTGATGCTGATCTCCGTCTGTTCTCTCAAGGGCTCGCCCGGTGCTACCACCCTGGCGACCGCGCTCGGCGCCTGCTGGCCGGCCCAGCAGAGTCCGATCGTCGTCGAAGCCGACCCGGCCGGCGGCGACCTGATGGCCCGCTTCCGGCTGCCCGACACGCCGGGCCTGGTCAGCTTGGCCGCAGCGGCCCGAGGCCGTGGAGGTGCCGACCCGAACCTGCTCGTCCAGCACTCCCAGCCTCTGCCGGGCGGCTTGCGGGTCGTGCCTGGCCCGGTCGGCGCTGAACAAGCTCGTGCAGCGCTCGCGGTGCTGGCCTCCGGAGGCTCGTCGCCGCTGCGTCGCGCGGCCGACCAGCCGGACATCGTGGTCATCGCCGACTGCGGCCGGGTCGATCCCGGTTCTCTCGCGCTGCCGATCGTCCGCGGTGCGGATGCGATGTTGCTGCTCGCGCGCCCGCACGACGACGAGCTCGCGCACGTCGCGCTCAAGCTTCAGGCCGCCCAGCAGTGGTCACGCCGACCGTGCCTCGTCCTGGTGGGCGACGGCTACCCGACCGCGGAGGTCTCGCAGACGCTGCAGATCCCGGTGATGGGCCGGGTGTCTGCCGACACCAAGGGCGCGGCGATGCTCAGCGGCCAGGGCACGAGCCGGCGCGGGGCGGACAAGTCCGCGCTCGGCCGGGCCGCGGCAATGATCGCGCTCAACCTCCACGCGCACGGGCACCAGCCGACCACCACCGACGGAAGCCGGCCACCGCACCTGCGGCTGGCGGTTGTCGGCGAGTCGGTCCCAGGCGTACCCCCGCAGCGGGTCGGCCCGCACATCCGGAACGGGGCGACGCCATGACGCGCCCCGACCTGGCCGTGCCGGTCAACGGCCGCCCGCACGTGCCTGGGCCGACAGACCTTCCGCACCGGCCCGCCGGTGAGACCGCGGCGGTGGAACGGCTGCGGCAGCACCTGCGGGACGAACTGTCCACCCAGCTCAGCCAACGAGTCCGAGCCGACGAGTCCGCCGGCCGGCCACCAATGGACGCCTCGACGCGGCGTCGGCTGGCCGAAGCCATCCTGACCGATGCGGCCGAGGCGCACGCGCAGGCCGAGCTGCGCAACTCCGCGGCCGGAGGGATGCTCGTGGCCCCCGAGGTCGAGCAGCGCGTGATCCGCCAGGTCCTCGACGAGGTCTTCGGCCTGGCCGGCCTGGAACCGCTGCTCGCCGACACCGACATCGAGAACATCAACATCAACGGCGACCGCGTCTTCGTCAAGTGCGCCGACGGCGGTCGCAAGCGTTTGCCGCCGGTGGTCGGCTCCGACACCGAGCTGATCGAACTCATCCGGGACCTGGCTACCCGCTCCGGCGTAGAGGAGCGACGCTTCGACCGCGGCAGCCCGATCGTGAACTTCCAGCTGCCCGGAGGCGAGCGCGTCTCCGCGGTCATGGCGGTGACCGCGCGGCCGTCGGTGTCGATCCGCCGGCACCGGTTCACCAAGGTCACCTTGGCCGACCTGCGCAAGAACGGGACGATCGACCTCGCCCTGGAGAGCTTCCTGAAAGCCCTCGTGAAGGCGAAGCGCAACATTCTCGTCACCGGCGGCACGGCGATCGGCAAGACGACCATGCTGCGCGGCTTGGCGTCGGCGATCCCGCCGTGGGAGCGCCTGGTGACGATCGAGGACGTCTTCGAGCTCGGCCTCGGCGAGGACGCCGACGTCCACCCGGACGTCGTCGCGCTGCAGGCCCGCGAGGCGAACATCGAGGGCCAGGGCGAGATCTCGCTGTCGGACCTCGTGTGGCAGTCCCTGCGGATGAGCCCGGACCGGGTCCTCGTCGGCGAAGTCCGCGGCCCCGAGGTCATCCCGCTGACCAACGCGATGTCCATGGGCAACGACGGCAGCATGGGCACGCTGCACTCCTCCAGCAGCCAGGGCGCGTTCACCAAGCTCGCCGCCTACGCGGTGCAAGGCCCGGAGCGGTTGCCGATGGAGGCAACCAACCTCCTAGTCGCCGCCGCCCTGCATTTCGTGGTTCACCTGGAAAAGCCCCGAGACGACCCCAGCAAGCGCGTCGTCTCCTCCATCCGTGAAGTCGTCGGTGCCGACGGCGCCCAGATCATCAGCAACGAGGTCTGGCGGCCCGGTCCTGACCTGCGCGCGGTGCCCGGCGCGCCGCTGCGGACCGACACCGTCGACCTGCTCGTCGAGGCGGGCTACGACCCGGACCTCTTCGAGCGGCGCGAAGGCTGGTGGACGCCATGACCGTCGTCTTGCTTGGCGTGCTCGGAGGCGGTGTCGCCGTCGGGGCCCTGTTGATCGTCGCCGGTCTGCGCGGTCGGCCCGCGCGTGTGGTGACGTCGTCGCGGCTGAACACCTGGCTGATCGCACGGCACGACCGCAAGCAGGTCGGCCTCCTCGTCGTGGCCGTGCTCGCCGGCCTGGCGGTCGGCGTGGTCACCGGCTGGGTGGTCGGCGGCATCCTGGCCATGGTCGCGCTGCTCGGCCTGCCGCGGATCCTCGGCTCGAACGCCGACCACCGGCGCCAGCTCGAGCGCATCGAGGCGATCGCCGGGTGGACGGAGATGCTACGCGACACCCTCGTCGCCGCGGCCGGCCTGGAACAGGCCATCCTTGCCACCGCCCCGGCCTGCCCAGAGGCGATCCGCGAGGAGATCACCGAGCTGGCCGTCCGGCTGGAACGCGGCGACCGCCTCGCGCCCTCCCTGCGGCACCTCGCCGACCAGCTCCGCGACCCGACCGCCGATCTGGTGATCTCCGCGCTCGTGCTGGCCGCCGAGCACCAGGCCCGGCAGCTGGCCGACCTGCTCGGCGAACTGGCCGGCGAGGCACGCGAGCAGGCATCGATGCGCATGCGGGTCGAAGCCGGACGCGCTCGCACCCGGACCAGCGTGCGGGTCGTCGTGATCACCACGTTGGTCTTCGCGGCCGGGCTGGTGCTGCTCAACCGTGGCTACCTCGCCCCCTACGACTCGGCGTTCGGGCAGATCATGCTGCTGCTTGTCGGCCTGCTGTTCACGGTCGCCTTCACCTGGCTCGGCCGGATCGTGCGCCAGCGTGCCCCCGAGAGGTTCCTGACCGAACTGAACGCGATCCGCCAGCACGACGCCGACGTCGATGTCTTGCTCGCCGGGAAGGGAGCGTCATCATGATCGAGGCGTTGCTGTGGGGAGCCGGGCTTGGCGTCGGCTTGTGGGCGCTCGTGGTTTACGTGTTCCCGCCGCGGCCGTCGCTGCGGGCCCTGGTCGACCGGCTGCACGCGGCGCCAGCGCCGCCGCCGATCCTCACAGCGGAATCCGACGGTTGGACGCTGCGGGTGGGCCGCCCGTTCGGCAAGCCGCTGGCTGCCCTCGGGTTGCCCAACAGCAAGCTACGCAACGACCTCGCGGTCACCGGGAAGGGCATCGAGCACCACCTGGCCGAGAAGGCGGCGCTGGCGCTGGCCGGGTTGCTGCTGCCGACCGTGATGCAGGTGCTGCTCGTCGCGGCCGACGTCGGCCTCGCCTGGGAAGTTCCCGCGGTCGCCGGTCTCCTCTTCGGGCTCGGAGGATTCCTGCTCCCGGACATCCGCGTTCGAAAGGAAGCCGAGCGGCGCCGCTCGACCTTCCGGCACGCGTTGTCGGCCTACCTCAACCTCATCCGGGTCCTGCTGGCCGGTGGCGCCGGTGTCGACGGCGCGCTGTCGGATGCGGTTGAGATCGGCAAAGGCTGGGCGTTCCAGCAACTTCGTCGCGCGCTGGTCACCGCCAAGCTGACCCGCACCACGCCATGGGCCACCCTCGGTCAGCTCGGTGGCGAACTCGACGTGCATCAGCTCTCCGAGCTCGCAGCGTCGGTCAGCCTCGCGGGTACCGAAGGCGCCCGCGTCCGCGCAAGTCTCGCGGCCAAGGCTGCGGCACTGCGTACCCGCGAACTCACCGATGCCGAAGGCGATGCCCAGGCAGCGACCGAACGGATGAGCCTGCCCGTGGTGATGCTGTTCATCGGCTTCCTCGTCTTCATCGGATATCCCGCCCTTACCAGCGTGCTCGCTGGCCTATGAGTCCACTTCAGACCGTCGTACCTTCAAGGAGAAGCTCATGTCGAACGAAGTTCAGATTCTGATCGCCCGCGTCCGTGCCGAGCTGGAAAAGCTCCGTCATGACGAAGGCGGTTACTCAACCGAAGCCGTCGTGGTGACCGCTGCCTTGGTCCTCCTGGCGATTGCCGTGATCGCAGTCATCGTCGCCAAGGTGACCGAGAAGGCCAACGGCATCACCCTGTAGGTCGGTGACCACGATGCTTCGAAGCGTACTTCGCCGACTTCGTACGGATCAGAGCGGCGCGGGCACGGCCGAGCTCGTCATCGCCACCCCGCTGCTGTTGCTGCTGGTTCTGCTCATCGCTCAATTCGCGCTGTACATGCACGCCGTCCACATTGCTCAAGCCGCTGCGTCCCAAGCGTTGTCCGCGGCCCGAATCTCCGGCGGCAGCTCAGCCACAGGTGACACCGAGGGACAACGAGTCCTCACGCAACTGGGCAATGGGCCGTTGCGGGAGACCTCGGTGAACGTCCAGCGTGGAGCTGCCCAGGTATCCGTGACGGTCACAGGAACGGTGACCAGCCTGATCCCGTTCACAACCCTCGCGGTCCACGCAGAAGCCGTTGGTCCAGTGGAGAAATTCACCCCGCCGAGCGGAGCCGGGGCGGTGACACCATGACCGCGACCCGCAACCTTATTGCACTACGGCGGGACGACCGGGGATCCGCCGCGGCCGAGCTCACCCTCGTGACCCCGGTGCTGATCCTGCTCTTGCTGTTCGTTGTCTTCTGCGGTCGGCTGGCCGATACCAAGCTGCGGGTCAACGACGTCGCCCACCAGGCCGCCCGCGCCGCCACTCTGGCCCGCAGTCCATCGCAAGCCACCGCCAACGCACAGGCCACCGCCAGCGCTGCCTTGCGCTCGGCCGGGATCGCATGCCAGTCCCTGTCGGTGTCCGCCGAAACCCAGGGGCTCAAACCTGGGGCCACGGTGACCGTCACCGTGACGTGCAACGTCGGACTCGGCGACCTGACCTCGCTCGGCGTGCCCGGCAGTCGGACGTTCGAGTCCACCTTCTCCTCGCCGGTCGACGTCTGGCGCGGCACCTCGGGAGGTACGGCATGAGGTCGATCGCAGTGCTACGTCGGCTGCGCGACGATGAAGAAGGCCGGGTAACCGCCTTCGTCGTCACCATCGCGCTTGCGGCCCTTCTCTTCGCCGGCCTCGTGCTCGATGGCGGGCTGGCACTGGCCGCTAAGGTCCGCGCCATCGGCGAGGCACAGGAGGCCGCACGGGCCGGCGCCCAGGAGATCGACCTGGCTGCGTACCGCGCCGACGGCTCGCTGCGCCTGGTCCCGCAGCGGGCTGGCGCCGCGGCCCGGAGTTACCTCGCCGCCGCGGGTCACGCAGGCAGCGTGTCGGTCACCGGAAACGAGGTCGCCGTAACCGTCACCATCGACCAGCCCACCCAGCTGCTCGGGCTCGTCAACATCGCCTCGATCACCGTAACCGGAGCCGGACAAGCTGAACCACAGCGTGGAATCTCCGGCGTACTTCCATGAGAGGACACGAGAATGGCGACTACTGAGGAGATCGAACGCCGCGTCGGGGAAGCTGACGCGGCCCGCAGCGCCAAGAGGACCGAGGCCGCGCGTCGCGTCGGCGAGCTCGTGCAGCAGCGGACTGAAGTGGCCGAGAAGCTCAGCGAGATCGACCGGAAGCTCGGTGACGTTCTTGTTGGAGCGAGCGACGTCATCGGCGTTGACGAGCTGGCCAAGTTCACCGATGTCCCGGCTGCCGACCTCGCGCGCTGGCGCGACGGCCGCAAGACGACCCGGGCCAGGCGCAAGCGGCAGACCGCGAGCGCTCCTGCCTCGAAGATCAGCCCGAGCGCGCCGCCGGCGCTCGCCGGTTCGCGGCCATCGGCCGCGGACGCATCCACCCGGGCTCCCGTACCGGTGCCGTGACCGCGCACCCGCCGCTCTCTCGCCGGACACGGGTGTTCGCCGCGGCACTCCGGTACGCCCGCGGACTGCTCGCGTCCGGCGCCCTGCTCGGCCTCGTGGCGGGCCTGCCTTGGGCTCTGGTGCGCTTCGTGGGCTGGCCGCTGCCGGACCAGCTGCCGACCTGGGACGAGATCCAGGTGACCCTGCTCAACCCGATGAGCGTCCGCTTCCTGCTGAACACCTTGGCGGTGGTGTGCTGGGTCGTCTGGTTCTTCTTCGTCCTGGACGTCCTTCGCTGCTCCGTCGACGCGGTGCGCGGAATGACGTGGCCTGGTCGCCGGCCCGGCCCGCTGCGCGGGGTCGCTGCGGTCCTCGTCGGGACCATCGTGCTGACCCTGATCGGCAGCCGGAGCGCGTACTCGGTGCTGCCGTCGACCACCGCGGCGCCCACCGTCGGCCTCCGGCCGGTCGCCGCCGTCGCATCGCTACCTCCAGGTTCGGCACCACAGGCGACCAGCGCGGTGATCGATCCCGCTGCGCCTGCTCCGGCTGGCACGGTCCAGGTCACCGAGGAAGTCCGGCTGCCACGCGACGGGGTATACGACAGCCTGTGGCGCGTCGCCGAGCGCCTCTACGGTCCTGGTGGCGGCAGCCGTTGGCCTGAGCTCTTTCAGCTGAACCGCGGCGTGGAGCAGCCCGACGGACGCGCGCTGACGAAGCCCAACCTCGTGCGGCCCGGCTGGAAGATCACCGCGTACATCCCGGCGCCCAACCAGGAGCATCCGTCAGTGCCGCCCCGACAGCCACCACCTCCCGCGACCACGGCACCGGCGACGCCCACCCAGCCCGCTCCGGAACCAACCGCGGCGGGGGAGCACCGCGAAGACCGTCCCGAGCCTGCCGTGGACCTGGTGACGGGCGTATTCATCAGCCTCGGCCTCGCCGGAGCGATCGCCGCGGCGGTGGTGTCGACCAGGATGTGGCGTCGGCGGCGCTATCGGATCGGAAGCGGCGACCGTGCTGACCTCCAGCGCCGGATCGCCCCCGTGGTCCGCGCCCTCTGCGCCGCGCACGACGACGACCTGCGGCCTGGTGAAGTTGCCGAGCTCGTCGACCTGGCATCACCGGGGGGATCGACACTCGGCGACGACCGGCCCCCCGTACCCGCGAAGATCGGCGTTCGAGGTCATCGCGAACTCGCGCTGGAACTTGCTGGCACCCGCGGCCTCGGCCTTGCTGGCCCAGGAGCCACTGCCGCCGCTCGCGCGCTGCTGCTGCATCTGCTCGCCGAGAAGCATCCTGGCAACGGTGTCGGCGTGATCGTGCCCGTTGATGACTTGCGTCTGGTTTTCGACGGCGTCGCCGTCGAGGAACTGCCGACCAGTGTCCACGTCGTCGCGACGCTCGACGCCGCGCTCGATGAGATGGAGGCGGCCCTGCTGACTCGCACTCGCCACGCGATCGAGGAGATCGGATCCCGGCCCGCTGTACCTTCGCTCGTACTGCTCGCCAGGCCGGGACGCCACGCCGACCGTCGTTTGCAGGCCGTCCTCGACAACGGCTCAATCCTCGGCCTGGCCGGCGTGCTCCTCGGCCAGTGGCGTCCCGGCGCGACGCTGCTCGTTCGCCAGGACGGCACCGTCAGCGCGACCAGCCCTGGGATCGACGACGTCCTCACCGGTACGCGCCTGTTCAACATTCCGGCCGCTGACGCCACCTCTCTCCTCGAAGTGCTCCGAGCTGCAGAGAGCGCCACCGAACCGGCTAGGGGACCGGTTCCTGAGCAGCGGTCGACGGAGGTTGAGGCGACCAGTTCGCTCGAGCAGGAGGAGCAGCACGCCGACGACAACCAGCCGGCGGCCCGCGAGGAATCGCCAGTCGACGCCAAGCGGCCCCGGCTGTTCCTGCGCGTGCTGGGCCGAGTCCAACTCGTCGTACGGGATCAAGCGGGTGAGCGCGAGCTGAGCGGTGCGTTCACGCCGCGGCAGCGCGAAGTCCTCGTCTTCCTCGCGCTGCATCCCCAAGGAGTCCGGCGCGAGGTACTCAACGAGGCCGTCTGGCCCGACAGCCGCCCGCCGCGGCCGTACAACTCGTTCCACAACACCCTCTCGACGTTACGCCGCGCGCTCGCCGACGCCACCGACGGCCAGACAGGCAACCTCGTCCTCAACGAGGACGGTCGCTACCGGCTCAGCGACGAACTCCTCGACGTCGACTTCTGGCAGCTGCAGCGCGTTCTGCAGGCGCAGCACCCACCGGACGAGCACGGCAGTGCCGGCCTCCGCGACGCGGTCGAGCTGTACCGCGGCGACCTCGCCGAGGATCTGCTCGCCCAATGGATCGAACCCTTCCGGGAGTCCGTCCGCCGAGACGTCCTGGACGCGGTCGGCGCGCTCATCCGCGCCGACGGCGACATTGCCCCGGAGACCGCGCTGGTTCTGCTCGAACGAGCTCGCAAGTTCGACCAGTACAACGAAGGCGTCTACCGCGATATCATTCGTATGCAGGCACGGTTGGGCCAGTACGCGGCTATTCCGCGGACCGTCGCGCTCCTGACCATGACGCTTGCCGAGATCGACCAGCAGGTGAGCGCCGAGACCCTCAATCTCGCGGATTTCCTCCAGCGTCGAGGCGGCGCGCGGTGGAAGGACGGCGCCAGCAGTGCGGCAGCCGGTTGACCGCCGAAGGTCGCTACTACCTGTAGGATCTCATGGCGCATGGCAGGTCGATCTTGATTTATCTGCGACTCTCCGGCTTCCTCCTGCCAGCGTAAACAAGATCATTCTAAAATCCGTGCTATTTTCTCACCTGCAATGCGGGACTGATCTGAGCAGACCGCACGGGGGGCGTGTCGGATACGGATAGACGACGACATCATCGCAGACGTGTGGCAGACTGCTCTGAGAGCTTTGGCGAGATCGTCGAGGGGTGGGAACGTCGTGGACCGTGGTGCACGAACCACCGTGATCGAAGACGAGTGCTGACGCATCGATGGGCGGTCCGCTATCCACACAACCCGAGGATGATTCGGGAGCAGCCACTCAAGATCGCTTCTCGTGGCAGCATCACTGCATCGCCGTTGACTGCGTTGGCCTGATCGTCGGCGACCAGGCCCGACGAGTGATATGTGAGATCCACGAGGATTACGTCGTCGAGTACGGTGACGGTCTGTGTGAGTTGGTCAGCTGCAAGCATCGGGAGGCCAGCAGAGGACCGTGGAAGCTCCTAGACCTTTGCGTTGATGGCGGAGTTGGGCATCTCTTCGGCCGCTGGTCGGCGTTTCCTGGGACTCTGCTTCGACTCATGACCAACGGTGGGCTCGCGGCTGGTAAAGCGGACGCAGCAGCGGTTGCTGTCGCCTGCTCGAAGGCTGCCGACGGTGTGCAGTTCGACGATGGCAGTGACGTCACGACGTGCAGGGATGCACTAGCCTGGGCGTTGATTGTGGCGAGAAACCGCAAGGCGTTCGACGGCATACCCATCGTTGCTGGGGTGTCGGCGGGACGAGCGGTCGCCGCACCGCAGATCCCACCAGAGTTTCTCGCACAGGTAGAGATGTTCATGCGAGCATTGAAGATTTGCTCAGATTTGCCTGACCGTCGCTTCGCCGAACCCGTCCATGCATATCAGGCCATGAGACCCTGCCTGGAGAAGCTCGGTTTTGATCCAGCACACGCTCCGATCAGTTACGCGCAACTGATAGAACTGGTCCATCGGAAAAATAAGGCGTCGCCGTGGACCGAGGCTTACGGCGAGTGGGTTTGGAGCCGGCACGGCGCTACAGCTTCCGGCCAGTACTCGGCTGTGGTGGCCGCGCGAACGATCGCGGCCGACGACGTGCTGCGCGTGATTCAGACATCACTGCCCCGCTCGGGCGGCACCGGTGTGACCGACATAGGTTCGGTGGCAGTCGACCCCTCCGAAGCCAGCACGCCTACAGATCTAGCGCGGAGACTCAACGCACTGCGGGAGGCGCGCGGTCTGAGTCTGCGGGACTTGGAGGATCGCGACCGCATTGCCCAGGCTGAGCGCAATGCGGCGCCCATGTTGACCAGGGCGAGCCTCAACGTAGCCCTGAACCAGCATCGGTTGCCATCGGAGGGGTTTGTCCGGGCGTACCTCGACTGCTGCCGGGTGTCAGCAGCGGACCAGTTGGAGTGGCTGGGGGCGTGGCGACGCGCGCGAGCCCAGCCAACGGATGCCGTCGTTGTCCGCGATGCGTCGCCGCTGGCGTTGGGTGTTCAGGTTGCGGAGAACGGAGACGACGGTGCGGACACATTGGTGCCGTACGTGCCGCGCGACAAGGACGAGGTAGTGCAGGCGGCGTTGAAGGCTACCGGCTGTTTCCTAGTCCTGGTCGGTTCCTCGTCGGTCGGCAAGACGCGGACACTCTATGAGGCCGTTCGGCGTGTCGCGCCGGACTGGACAGTCGTGCGGCCCGACGACGTCGAGGACATCTTCCAGCTCGCTGCTGAGCAACCAGAACGCACCGTAGTGTGGCTCGACGAACTGCAGCGCTATCTCGGCGGGCAACGGCAGCTGTCCAGCGGCGTCATCAGTCGCCTGGTCACTGCCGGCATTAAGGTCCTCGCAACGATCTGGACGAGCGAGTACAACGCCTTGCTCACGCCGGCGACGGGCGGCGATGACCAGCTCAGAGGAGCACGGGAGGTCCTGCTGCTGGCCGATGTAGTCAAGATTGACCAAGCGCTGACCACCGGTGAACGTGAGCGGGCGGCGCAACTGGCTGTTGGTGACGCGCGACTCGCCGGGGCATTGCGGGCGACCGACTACACGTTCGTGCAGATGCTTGTCGGCGGTCCGGCATTAATGCGCTGGTGGGCCGACCTTTCTGATCCCTACGCACGCGCCATGATCGAGGCGGCCGTTGACGCCCGCCGAGTCGGAGTGCTGCTGCCGCTAGGAACTGCGCTACTTATCGAAGCGATGCACGACTACCTTCACCCGCTTGACCGCATGGCCGATCCCACAACCTGGTTGGATCGTGCCTTGGCTGAGGCGGCAGCACCCCTTACCGGGACGGTCGCCCCGGTGCGACGCGTCGGTGGACCGTCCGCCGGGTCGGCCGTCGGTCTTGTTGTGGCTGATTTCCTGCTCCAACACATCCTCCAAGTCCGTCGCGTCATCTGCCCACCGCACAGCCTGTGGAATTCCCTCATCAGCCATCTGCTGGACCCCGCCGACATTCGTCGGGTCGCCGCCAGCGCCCGGAAACGGATGCGCTACCGGTACAGCGAGCCTCTTCTGCGTCAGCTGATCGCGGGCGGAGAGGGATCGGCAGCCGTCGAACTGGCCGACATCTTCCTCAGCCACGATAGAGTCGACGCCGCCCTCGCGTTGCTGCAAGACTATGACGCACGGCACCCCCACGACCAGAAGGTCCGCCGGCATCTTGCCCATCTCGGTGTCCTGCGGCGCCGGATCGACGAACTACGTCAGGTTGGCGACGCGACGGCACGGGAGACAGTGGCGGATATCCTTGCTGACCGTGGCCGAGCTGAGACGCTGCGACTTGACGCCAACGCGGGCGATCCCGCCGCGCAAGATGAACTCGCACAGCTTCTTGCTGACCGTGGCCAAACCCGCGAACTCGACGCCCGAGCCTCTAGCGGCGACACGTTCGCTGCTGACCGGCGAGCCGCCCTGTACGCCAGAGGTGAGGAGCTTGATGCGCTGCGCTCGCTCGCCGATGGCGGAGACGAGGCCGGATCGTTCCAACTCGCCAGACTGCTGGCCCGCCATCATTTGGTGGATGAACTGGCACAACGCGCGGAGAAGGGTGACCGCTTAGCCTTGAACAGGCTCACCGCAGTCGCGGGCTCTGCGTCAGTGCCCGCCCCAACTGACGAGCCGACCGTCGACCAGCCCACCACGATCGCGCACCTGCGCACACAGGTCGCAGCAGGGAGTGGGGCGATGGCCTCGGATCGGCTCACCCGACTGCTGCTAGAACTGCGCCTCGCTCCCTGGCTATGGGAAGAAGTGGAGGCAGGTACACCATTCGCCGCCGAGCGACTGATCAGCGTGCTCATGGCAAAAGGCACGTCCTCCGTACACTTGTTGCGCAGGCTGCAAACCTACGGCCTCAACGCGGACGGCTCAGTCGCTGGTCCGGAGGACACGGCATGACAAGCAGGCAACGCCGCCAGTTGCGCAGCTCGTGGAAGCTGGCGCCCGCCACGCGTCGCGCCTCGACCGGTGGTGAAGTCCCGGTCGATCCCGACCGGAGAAACGCCCAGTGCGGGCGCCGGCGGAAGTCACACCATCGGACGGCCAGTGGGTCATATGTGCGGCGTGTCGACGCCCGCCAAGGGGGGGATGCATGACCCAGATGCAGCTAGACGTCCTCTCCCAGGTGGGACTGGATACGGCCTATGTAGCCGGCAATGTGTGGCGACCCGCTTCCCATCATGTCGAGAACCTCAGCCCGGACGCCGAGAACCATCTATTAAACCTGCTTCACGACACAACGACGGCACCCGACATACGTCGGGCAGGCGTGGTTGTGCAGGGCTCGGCCGGGATGGGTAAGACACATCTGCTTGGCTGGGCACGTGAACAGATTCAACGGCAAGGCGGCTACTTTTTCCTCATCGACTTGACCAGTTCCGACGACTTCTGGTCTAGCGTTGCGCTCTCGCTGGTCGACGGATTTCTCCGGCCCGGACCGGGCGGGCACCCGCAAGTCCGTACGATGCTAAGACGCCTGTCCTCGCACGTCGATCTCCCCGCGCCCACGCGGTCAGCGCTTGTGGGCGAAGCACCGCTTAGCCGCGCGGACGTGGACCAGCTCGTCGACGCGGTGCGCGACTATGCTCCCCGTCTTTCCACGAAATGCCAGGAAATTGTTCGTGCCCTGGCGTTGCTCGCCTCCGACGACGACAATCTGCAAGATCTCGCTGATGCATACTTTCTTTCCCAAGTCGAGTCGGATACCGATCAATTCGCCGAGTGGGCCATTCAGCCGCTACAGCGGACGGCCGAATCAATCAGCTTGAATATCCTGGAGTTTCTCGGCCTGTGCGGCGCCGTCGTGGTCGGCGTCGACAGTATTCACCTCGCCGTGATGTCAGGGTGGAACCGCGGAGTATCGCAGGCTGCAAGTATCACATTGGACGAGGTCGCCCATGGACTTGCGGTCCTGCACGACCAAATTCGTCGTGGCCTCCTCCTCGTCGCTGCCCTTCCGGCAACATGGGAGGCACTTCGCGATCGATTGGCGGGCCAACTGACGGGAAGAGTCGATGAGTCCGTAACGCTGCACGGTGTAACCTCCGAAACAGCGGCACGACAGTTGGTGGCGGGACGGCTCGGCCAACAGTTCCACCGGATCGGTTTTCTGCCGCCGTACCCGACATGGCCCGTCAAGCCGACGGCTTTTTCAACGTCGATCGGGGCCTCTGCCCGGGCCCTACTTGTCGCCGTCGACCACCACATTCGGGAATGTATCCGCACGGGCGAGGTGGCGGAGCTCGAACAATTCAATTTCGGTACGCATTCGCTAATGGCGACGCGGACCGAGTCGGCCATACCGGATGCGTCGGCTGACCTCGTCAAGCTTGACCGACGGTTCAGTTCCTACCGGCGCGACGCCGATGTCTTCTCGGCGATGAGCCCGTCGACCGAGGACGTGACGATGCCGCAGCTCCTTGCCGCTGGCCTGCGCGCATGGGTCGCCGAGCAAGGTCCGGAAGCATCGACTTACTCGGTGGATCCCCCATTGGCTGGTAAACCGATAATTCACGCGAGACTGCGGCGGATGCTCGATATCGACCTCGATATCGAGATCGACTGGTCCTTCCGAGCCATCGCAAGTCGTGATCCCCGGGCGGCCCTCCAACGCATTCGGATGGCAGCAGTTGCGTGCGGACTTTCCGTCCCGAACGCCAGGCATCGACTGTTCATCCTTCGCAATGTTCCATGGGGTGGCGGGCCGAAAATGCAAGAGGCAATACGAGCATTCACTGAAGCTGGCGGCGAAACCCTAACGGTTGACGACGAAGATTTGCGAATTCTTGCCGCGCTCAACCAGATGATCAACGAAGGTGGCCCACACTTAGGTGCATGGATACGTGCTCGCAGGCCCACGCAGGACGTGGCCATCCTGCAACACGCGCTGCCTGCAGGAGATTGATCCCTTAATAGCTCCTAGGGAGTTGGAGATTGAGCAGCTCGTCACGGCCGTCGCCGACATCAGTATGCTGGCGTCTATTGACGTCGAAGACTGGAGCTCGTCGATGAGGAGGAGCGCTCGCTGGGTGAGAATATCGGAACGCGCCTATCCTAATGTGTCGATGACCAGCATCCAGGCGGCCCAGAATTATAGTCTCTAGTTTGACGCCTATGCTGCCGCAGGGGCCTGGTGGTCTACCTGCTGACGGTCTTCTCGAGGTGCCTGTTAGAGCGGTAGTCCCGTCGGCATGCGAAGCCCCAGGTCGGCACGTCTACCGTCCCTGCCGATGTGTCGTCCGACTCGGATGCCGGCAGGCATGTGAACAGTCGGGAGGGTGGCCGGCCGGCAGGTTTTGTGGCCACGCGACCGAGTTTAATTGAATAGAATACCCTCTCTTGCATACTTGTTTCTTTACTCTTGGGAACTACTCTTTTCAGTTCTTCTAGTTCCCGCATCTGCTCGCCTTCGTTTCGGTGGCGCATTGATCTGCACGTTTACGTTCGACTATGGGCCGCTTGCTCTGCTGTTGCAGTTCCGTGGCGGGCGCATAATTGTCGAAAAATAACCCGCTGGGCCTTGATTTCCCGTGGCTCGGACCTAAAATGGATTATAGGAGAGACGGGACGGCAACCCCAAACTCTCCGGTTCGCCAACCCAACACCGCTCACCTGACCGAAGGCTCAGTGATGACCATGCTTGAGGCGTGCGTGTCCCAATTTTCCCTTTCCGTCGACGCGGCGGACACCATTCAAGCCCTGGTGGGCAGCTCCGACCACCCTTGGGGCCGACGGCTCCACGATGCGCTGAAGTTCGCCACGTACGCGGAATGCGTGTACGCCGTTGAGCCGTACGCGCGTATCGAAGTTGCGGACTTCCGGCCGGACGCGCCCAAGTATCCCGACGTCGCCGACCGGTCCGTGTCCGGCGTGTTGGGTGAGCTGCAGGCGGCCGGGTACGTCGACACGCGCGACGTGCTGCAGGAAGACGCGGGCCAGACCTACCTGTCCGAGGGACGCACAGTGACGGCCGTGCACGTCGTCCGGCCGTTCGCGCTGGTCGGCGTCGACTACCGTTTTTCCCGGGAAGCTAACAGCCGAGTGATCCGGTACGGGCACGCGTACGCCGACCGGTGGGAGATCACCAAACGCGCTTACACCGTCCCGGCCGGGTGGTACCTGGTCGGCGAGACGGGCGACTTCACGGCGGCCCTGGTCGGCGTCGCCGGCATCTCAGGGGACAGCGACGACTTGCTGTGCTCCCTGTTCGAAATGGAAGGGTTCGGCGCGTCAACCTGTCTTGCCGGGTGCGGATCGTGCGGGATGCGCTGGTCGGCGGAGTCGGGATCGTGGCACTTCCGGCCCGACGACTGCGACGCCGACGCCTGGGACTTCGACGACGCCGCCGAGATCGACGACGAATCCGGCACCGTCGCGTGCCCGGCATGCGCTACCGGTCGCGTCGGCTTCTCCATCTTCTGATCTTTCGCCGTTGCGCGGGCGGTCCCGCGTCTTCGTGAGCTGTGCGCTCACCTCTACTTCCTTGTGAGGCTGCAATGTTTGCTGTGCTCTCCGTGGACGGAACCCCGATTGGGCTGTCCGACGACCTCGCCGAATCGATCACTCTGCAGTTCGACACGGACTCGGCTCCGACGCATCGGTGTCGAGCGTGCGGGGAGGAACTGGCCGAGACTCCGGACGGCTACGAATCGACGTCCGGCGACACCGCGTGTGCCGACTTCGAGCCGACGGCCGACACCGACCCGGACTACGGCGAAGGTCCGCACGTTCCCGAGCGGATCCCGCTGTCCTGGTGCAACAGTGCAGCCGTCCACACCGACGAATCCGAAGACTCGGTCACGGTGTCCATTTCGGTCGGGGACCCGCGCGGCGCCTTCACCTTCACCATCCGGCGCGTGCCGGACGACGCCGAAGGCGACCTCGCCGGACGGCTGGTCATGCACACCCCGTACGCCGGAGAACCGATGCCGCACGCCGCATTGACGGTGCTGCACGAAGGAACCCACGTCGTCGGCACCTACGCGCCGACTCGACGTCTGCACTCGGTTCCTCCCACCGCCTGAACGCCTACGGAGGTTCACGAATGAACACCGCACCAGCAGGCGACCGCGCCCAGTCGGGTGAGGTCTACGTGACCGTGGCCGACTCCGGCGCCGTCTTCCCGGCCGTGATCGAGGACGAGCGTTGGAACGGGTTCGCTCGGCCGCGCTTCAGCCGTGCGGCGGCTGAAGCCGTGGTGGCCTGGCTGACCGACTGCCACGGTGCCATCGCCGCCGCATGCGACGGCGAGGCAGTCGCCATCACCGAAACCGCGGCCGGTCGCGCGGAACGCATCGAACCGGGCGCCGATGGCCGCTACCCGATCGGCGCCGGTGCGTGGGAATGGGAACTGACCACACCATCCGCCGACGTCGCCGCCGAGCAAGCATTGCTCGCCGGTGCTTACCGGCTCGCGCCCGAGGCGGGCGAAGTCCTGGTCAAGATCAACGCCACCGGCAGCGATCCCGGCTTCCCGGCCCAGGTGGACCCCGTGTCCGGCTGGAGCCGGTCCGGGACCCCGCGCTTCCGCCCCGACGTCGCGGTCGTCGTAGCCGCCTGGCTCAACGCCTGCGGGCGGCAGTACCCGGGCGCCACGGTGGCGTACTGGGAGGACAACACGATCATGCTCCTTGACCCGCTCGCCGCGATCCAGGACGGATACGTGCCGACGCAAGTCGTCCTAGAGGCAGACGGCCGGTACGCGATCGGCGCCGACTTCGAGTGGGAACGCGCCAAAAGCTGACAGCTCGCGAACAACGAGAACCACGCACAGCCGTGGTGTTCCGGGACGGCAACCCCGGCACACCACTGAACCACCAACACCGCACCACACCCGTCCGAAGGGATCCGTCATGACGCGCACACCCCGTCGACCGTCCAGGGCCGCAACGAAGGCCCGGCGCACGGTTTCGCCCGAAGAACGCGCCGAGCGCCTCGAAGCTGCCCGCGAGCAGCTGCTGGAGGGCGTGGACAAGCTGATGACCGCCGACGGCTGGCAGCAGCTGATCACCTCCCGCGCCTGGCTGCGCCGCTACAGCCTCAACAACCTGATCATGATCCTGCAGCAGTGCCCCGAAGCCACCGACGTTCGGCCGCTCTCGGAGTGGAAGCGCGAAGGCTACGGCTTCATGCGCAAGGGCACGCACAAGATCAAAATCTGGAAGCCGTGCTTCCGCAGGACGACCGAAGACGAGAACACCAAACCGACCGAAGGCGCCGAGACAGATCCGGACAAGGCGCCCGCGTTGTCGGGATTCATGCTCGTGCCGGTCGTCGACGTCTCCCAGCTGCAGGGGGATCCGCGGGCCGCGCAGCCGTCCCCGCCGGAACCGATCGCGCTGTGCGGTGACGCGCCACGCGGCCTGTGGGACGGAGTCGCCGCCCAGATCGGCGCATGCGGCTTCACGGTCGAGCGTGGAGACTGCGGCGGCGCCTTCGGCCGAACCGTCTTCTCCGAGCGACGCGTGACCGTGCGCGACGACGTCGAACCCGCGCAGGCCGCGAAGACGCTGACGCACGAGCTGGCGCACATCCTGTGCGACCACGAAACCCGTCTGGCCACCACGCCACGGCATGTGCTAGAGGTCGAGGCCGAGTCGGTGGCGTGCGTCGTCGCCGCGGTCTGCGGCATGGACACGCTGGCGTACTCCGTGCCCTACGTCGCCGGTTGGGCGGCCGATCGCGAGACGGCACGCACTTCGGCGGAGTGCGTGCTCCGCGTCGCAGATCGGATCCTGGACCGGCTTGGCCACGCGGCAGCTTCACCCGTGGCGACGACTCTCGAGGATCTGGCTGCTTCGCACGGCGTTCCCGCGGTCGCGTGAATCGGCCGGGGCGCGCGATGATTCCTTCAATCCTGGGCTGCGCCGAGCTCTATGGCCGCCTTCGCTACGTCACCAACCACGCCGGTGCGCAACGGCGAACCCATCTGCCCGCCGGCACGTCAACCGCATCCGCCTTCGACGACCACGACCTGCTCGGCTTGCACGGCCACGTCCTGCAGGGCCTCGGGGCGACTCCCGAATATCTCGACGGCTTCACCGGAGCCTCGGTCGGCTATCCGGCGTTCGGATTCCGGCTCACCGAGAAGGCAGCTCGCCTGGCGCGGCTCTCGGAGGAGTTCGAAGCGTCCTGGACGTGGGGTGACGCCATCCGAGCCGCGGTCATCCTGGCGCACCAGATCGACAACGCCGAGGACGACCAGGCACTCGGCGACGTGGCCTTGCTGGCAGTGGCTCGCCACGTCGGGCGCCAGCACCCACCCGAGATGACGCCGATGCCCGGGTGGTCGCCGCCCGGCACACCGCTGTTCCTCGACGGATACCCGGCGACGCTGTTCGGTCACGTGGCCGCAGATCTGCGCGTGGACGCCGTCACCGCGACCTGCACGCGGGAAACCCGGGCGGTCACGCTGTTCCGGTCGCTCGGCTGGCGACTCACTCCGCGGGCCGAAGCATTGGCCGACGCGGTACAGCATTACGAAACAAAAGGGCTTCGCTGGCCCGACGCTATTGCCGCGGCGGCAAAGACCGATGTGACGCATCTCGAGCGGCACAATTGGGACCACTGAAATCCGATTCCGGATTTGTTAGTAGCGCCCGGCGGGTGAACACCTCCGGAGAGGCGCGGCAACCACCCGCCGGGCTCCAACACCGCACACCCCAGAAGGGTGCGCGAGCCTGCAGTCTAGCGCACGGCTCGTAACTGCGGTGCGACGCCGTGCCGTGCCTCTGATTGCTGGAGGGAACTCCCGTGTCTTCATCCCGTCGCGCAATTTCCACTTCTGTCGATTCTGGGCAATTCGCGCATAAGATCGCCACTGCAGTCGAGTCCGCATGGCACCGAACCTATGGAACCGGTCGGCTCGATATCCCGGTTTCAGTGGTTGCCACGCTTGCCGCGTTGCCAGAGAAAGATTCGTGCGGACACAACGTCAGCGAATCGGTGCTCAGCTGGGACGCCGACACCTTCCATGACTTCGCCCGGCACACGTGGTCGTCGGTCATCCGGCACCGCGCCGAAATCACGCACCTCCTCCATCCGATGATCGCGTGGATCTTCGATGATCCTGACCGCGATGTGCGCGGCCACGCACTGGCCGTCGCGCAGGCCGCGCTGCGAGCGGGGCAACCACACCTCACCGGCACGGACCTGCGGTTCGACGTCGACCTGCTCGGCACCGTGCTGACCGTTCTCCGGCCGAAGTCGGTGCTTAAGGCTCGTGGTCAGTTTTACACGCCCGGGTCTGTCGCGAAGCTCCTCGCCGGCATGTCCGACATCCAGGAGCACGGCAACGTCACCGACCCGATGATGGGGACGGGCGGCATGTTCCGCGCGGCCGCGGAAGTCATGCGCGAGCGGGACCGAGACCCGCGCACGATCCGCTGGATCGGGTGCGACGTCGACTCGCTCGCCGTGGCTTGCGCCACCGTGAACAGCATGATCTGGAACCTCGGAACCGACATCGTGTTCCGCACGGGCAACACTCTCGAGCCGGGCTGGCCGGAGGTGGCGCTGGCGCAGCGGGAGGAACTCCGCCGACTGGGTCGTGACCTCGAGCGCGACCGGATGGTGTTGTCCTTCCTGAGGTCGCTCTGAACGATGCTCGTTGAATCGTGATTCGCGAATCACTATAGTTCGCTCGTGGTTGAGACAGAGCGCGCTCCGGACCGTCGCGTGTCGGCTGCGGTGTTTGGAAACAAGCACCGCCTGGAGTTGCTGGTCGCGTTGGCCGAGGCAGGCGACGAAGGCGTGAACTTGTCGGAGCTGTCCGAGGTCCGGAACGCGCCTGCGAGTGTGTACTACGGGCCGATCCGAAGCCTGATGAGCGTGGGTTTGGTGGACCGGCTGGGCCGGGTAGCCGGGGACCGTCGCCGTTGGTACCGGAGGCGCGAGAGCCGCTTTTGGGACTATGTTGGACCTCTTGCCCGGGACTTGGTGGAGGTGTCGTGAGCCGCGCAGGAGTCGCTGAAGCGGTCCGTGCCGCGATGACCGCTTCGCCGGTGGCCGATGAGCTGGTGCGATGTCCGAGCGCTGCGGTCCGGATGTTCGGCGCTGCGGCAGGCGTGGCTTATAGACCGGATGAGACGGAGCTCGCACGGCGAACGACGGCTGGGCTCGGTCCGATTACGCATAGAGGCGTCCTGGACGCACTGTGGAGCTTGCCGACCGGTCTGCCGGTCGCAACCGCCGAGCTGACCGAGCGAGAGCGGAAGCTGCTTCAGCGCGCGCCGCGTGGAGCGGTCGAAAGCGACGTACGTCAGGTTGTCCGCCTCGCGGTGGCGCCGGTGTCAGTGCGGTTCGCCGTGGTGGCGGCTCGGACGTGGCGCGAAGGGCTCGTGAAGGCGGGCCGGTTCGCGCCGTTCTGCGCACGCGCCATGTTGCTGCCTGCGGCACCGTCCGACCTGGACGATGCACGAGTGCAGGCGGGGTTCTACGGTATCGGGATTTGCGTGTTCTCCTCCGGCAAGCTGCAGATGCTGGCCGAGCCGGAACGGTACGCTCGCCGTCGGCACTCCTCGGCGCAGTGGTGGTTTGCCGAGGAGATCTACCAGCAGCTCACGGCGACTGGCGAGGAGCTCGCGGCCGGCGGGTGACCGGGTGGATCGCCGAAAGCCAGGACGGGAGTTCCGCCCAAGCCCGCAAGGTCTCCGGGGGCTTGAAGGCTTCGGGCTGGTTGATCCGGGTGTTGATGATCTCGGCGTTCGCCACGGCGTCCACGCACTGGGTGCGCCACCAGGTCGCCCGGTCGGCGAGGGTGCGGCAGGCGTGAAGGCCGGGAATCCAGTCCGCCCAGGTACACAGGCCGTGCCTGTGTGCGGGAATGCTGTCGTCTTTGGTGAGGAACGTGTTCAGCTCCCGGCCGTCGCAGGACGCGCAGTCGCAGACCGGCGCCTGACTGTCGGCGAACTTCTCGTACAGGGTGGAGCCCTTGAAGAAGGACATCAAGTCGCCGAACAGCACGCTGGGCGACTTGTCATCCTTCTTCGACCGGCGAATCTGCCCGAGGGGATTCATGTGCCGCAGGCTGCCGCCCGAGCCGATCGACGTGGCGAAAGCGCCGTGGCTCATCACGTCGAAGCCGGTCAGGTCGGTACGCAACACAGCGACATGGCCAGCCTCGGCGACCAGGCGACGCAGGTTGGCCACCGCGTCCTTATAGCGCTCCAGAGGGTCGAAGTGGCCGCCGATGAAGACGGCCTTGGGCAGCTCGAGCAGGGCAAGAACCGCGATGAGATGATCGATGTGCTCAGGCTGGAACCAGCCGACGTCCAACGGGACGCTGAACACCACGTCGTCGTCGTCGATTCGACCGGCGGCGCGAACCGCGGCACGTAGCGCGTCACTGTCCCCGGCGTGCAGGTATCCGGTCGGCGTGAGCGCGACGCACGCCTTGAAGTCGCGCTGTCGTTGCAGTTCCTGCTCCAGCGTCAGCCCAAACAGCCCGCCGTCGGCCGGCCGGAGCACGAACGGATCGTCTTCGGTCGCCGCGGCGACTGCGTAGCCCTCGGGATCGTAGGCGATGGGGCGATCAAATCCGGCTTTCCTCAGGTGCTTGATCCCAGTAGCGGCGCCGGCGCCCCTCAGCACGAGGCCGCCGACGTGCTCCGGGAGGACGGGTAGCAGCTTGCTACCGGTGTCCCAGCTGGTGTGCAGCAGAACCCGGTCGGTCAAGATGCCGGCAGCTCCCGGCGGGACGGCCGGCGCGGACTGACGGGCCAGTTCCTGGAGGGCCGCTTCCCGCTCGGCCACCTTGTCGCTCGTCGGGCGCGGCTCGGGCAGGTAGTCGGGCGGCGTGGCATCGTCGGTCATCGCGCTGCCTCACTCACGGTCGAGGAGATAGGACGTCGAGCTGCGCCAGCCGTCGGCGGGACGGGGCAGCTCAGGTACAGGTTGACGAACTCGTCCTGGCTCAAGTACGCCGCGGACGCCAGCTCGGGAATTTCGTGTCCCTGGTCCAACTGCTGGCTGATCATCGAGGTCACCGCGGTCGGGGTCTCGGTGTCGAACGTGCCGGGTTCGCTGGTGCGGTAGCCGAGGCTCGACATCTCGACCGCGAGGGTGCGGTACTGCCAGTCGCTGATGATGCCGAGCGTGTGTGCGCGGCGGAGCAACGCCCACATCGATACTTTCCACCGAGCCTTCAAGTCGAGGAGGCGCGGGACGCTCAGCGTGCCGCTCGACAGTTCGGCGCGGATCTGGCGGCGGGGCATCAGCAGTTCGGCGGCGAAGGCGTTCGCCTGCTTTTCCTGCTCGGGATGCGGCACCTGGTGCATGACCATGTGCCCCAGTTCGTGCGCCAGCGTGAACCGCTGCCGCTCGGCCGGCGTGCCCGAGTTGAGCAGGACCAGCGGGTCCTCGCCGGCCGGGGCGCAGCTGACCGCGTCCACCGGCACGCTCTCCGCTCCGGAGTCCAAGGGGACCGGCGCGACCAGGCGACGGCAGGTCACCCAGGCGCCGAGGTCCTCCGCCATCGTCACGACGGACTCCAGCGGCCCCCCGGCGGCGTCCCACTTGGTCCGTACTTGCTTGGCGGCGTCCGCCGCGGTAGTCAGCTCGTCGACAGCGACCTGCGGAATCCCCGTTGCCTCGCGCTTGGGGGCGCTGGCCAGTAAGGCCCGTAGCTGGATGCGCGTCAGGTTGAGCAGGGCGTGAATGCGTTTCAGGTCGCCGGCCGAGGCAGCTTGTTTCTTCCGGTGGTGCACCAGGCCGACCCCCGCCCCGACCTCCTGGGTGCCTACGCAGAGCAGCGGGACGGGGTACCCGAGGGCCTGAGCGTAGAGCGCCAGACGATCACCCGTCACGGCCAAGCGCCCGGCTTCAGCGCGGCTGACGTACCCCTGGCTGACCTTGCTTCCGGGGCCGTCCAGCTCCTGCATGACCTCGGCCAGCCGTCCCTGCGTCATACCCCGCGACTCGCGGGCGATGACGAGCATCCGCGGCTGCGCCGCGTCCGTGTCGGCTGACTCCATGGTCACCTCCTCTGATGCCTCAAATTATCACCTCAAAATATTCTGCGCAACATGCGTCCGGGGCTGGCCGAACGACCTCAGGACCGGACGTTGCTGGCCGGCCGGCTCGCTGCCAGGTAGTCGTCGCCGTTCCACCGGTACGAGCTGACCTGTACCGGCTCGCCGAACGTCGGGGCGTGCACCATCCTCCCGGCCCCGATGTAGATGCCGACGTGGTGGACGTTGCCGCGGGTGCCGTAGAAGACCAGGTCGCCGGGGAGTAGCGGCTGGCCGCCCGGCACCAGCGGGCCGGCGGAGTACTGGGTCCGGGCCGTCCGCGGCAGGGCGACGCCGGCAGCCGCGTAGGCCGCCTTCGTCAGGCCCGAGCAGTCGAAGCCGCTGTCGCCGTTCAACGGTCCGTTCCCACCCCAGAGGTACGGCAGCCCGAGCTGGCCGCAGGCGAAGTTGATCGCCGTTGCGGTGGCGGCGTTCGGTGCCTGGATGTTGTCGCAGCGGCCGGTGCCGGCCGCGGCCTTGCTGTACCTCTCGGCTTGGTCGAGGACTTCGTCGACGTACCAGTCCGCGTGGTTGTAGGCGAACAGCGCCTTGCGGATGTCGCCGGGCGCGCCGGACTCGCAGAGGTAGTACGACGCCGCGTAGATCGCGTCGTGCTTGTCCCATGGCGACGGCGGGGTCTTGCCGCCCGGCGGTAGTGGATGCCGGGCGACGACTCCGTCGAACGTGGACTGGAGGAACTGCATCGGCCCGCGAGCGCCGAACGAGTTCTCGGTTCCCGCCGCGATACCGATCAGCTTGCTGCGGCCGTGGTCGCTCTCGACCTTGCCGATCGCCGCGAGGATCGACCAGTCCGACCCGGGACACGCGGCAGCTGCCGCTCGGTAGAGGGCGAGGTAGTCGCCGGGAATGTCGGCGATGGCCTCCTGGCTGGGCTCGGTGCTGCTGCTGCCGAACACGGCCTTGACGACGCCTTGCCCGATGCCGCCAATGAGGATGATGACGACCACGACCGCCGTGTAGGCGAACTTCATGGGCGCCTCCCGAAGCGGCTGGCTGGCGAGGCGGGTGGAAACGGATCCGGAGCGGTCAGGGCCCCTGGACCCTGCTGGGCCGGGACCGGTCCTGACGCCGGCACGTCGCCGGGCAGATCAGGTTGGGGCCAGAGCTCGGCGAGCTCGACGAGCCGCAACCGGCCGGGGTGACGCGTTGCCGGCTCGGCGATCGGCAGCCATCGGGCGGCGGCGGGGTTGCCGGCTGCGTCCGCGGCGGTGGTGGCCAGCGGCACGAGCCTGGGCCGGTCGAGCTGGGACAGGAAGTCGGCGAGCGCTCGGCGGGCGGACGTCTCGCGCCGATGGGTGGGCAGCCAGATGAGGACCGGCGTCGTGATGCCGGTCGCGGCCGCGAGCTTCTCGTAGCCGTAGAGCTTGCGGCTGAGCTTGCCGAGATCTTCGGTGCCGAAGTCGAACTCGAGGAAGAACTCGAGCTGATGGTCGTCTTCGCGCCACCGGCCGTAGGCGTCGGGACGCACCATGTCGCCGAACAGGCGTCCGCACCGCAGCTCGGACCACCACGCCGTCAGCGACCTTCGAACACCAGGGCGTCGGCCGAGCGCGACCAGCGCGGTGAAGAAGCCGTTGACGCCGACCGTGTGGGCCAGGCGCAGGGAGTGCGCGATCCCGATCGCGTCTTCGTGCCGGTAGCCGATCGACTTCGGATCGAGCCCGTCTTCGTAGGCGAGGGCGACCGCGCCGGCGATGTCGAGGACGTAGTGCATCGGGGCGGTGCCGTTCGTGACGAACGGCTGGAACCGGTCGACGACCCGCCACTTGAACAGGTCGAGCAGCCGGTGGTTGGCCGCGCGCATGCTCGGGTAGCAGAGCTCGACGATCTGCTGGGTTGTGAAGACCTTGTGCTCGTACAGCATCCGGGCCAGCCACCGATCGCGGTGGGTCAGCCGCCCGGCGAGCTGCGCGTGGTGCTCACCGGTGGTGGCCGCTCGCGGCGTGGGGCGCTGGGGCATGTGCCCGCGCAACGCCCGTTGAGGCGTGGGGTTCGAAATCATCGGAGTACCTCCGGTTTAGGCGGCGCGGCGGGGATCGGCGGCGTGCGCTGCGCCTCTGGGCGTGATGGGCTCGACCTCGGTGACTGGTGGCCGGGTATTGATCCGGGCTGCTTTGCGGATCGCTTTGGCACGACCGGGGACCGCAGGCGGCAGCTTTTCGGTCACCGCGGTGAACGGCGGTGCTTCCTCGCCGCCGAGGACCAGGCGGGCGGCGACGTGGAAGGCGCCCAGGTTGGACAGGTCGTGCTCACTCAGCCGCGGCATGGTGTGGCGAGCCAGCCGCTTCGCGTCCTCAGGGGACGCGTTGAAGAAGATCTTCGACCGGGCGTTCGTGCTGATGCCCTCTTCCAGTTCCTTCGGGAGCTGGCCGAGGTACTGGTGGGCCAAGGTCATCGACAGGCGATATCCGCGAGCCTCGGCGAGCATGTCTTCCAGCGGGTATGCCAGGTTCAGGAAGTTGTGGCACTCGTCGACGTAGAGCCCGCAGTCGCGCCGCTGACGCTGGGGAACGCGGGCCCGGCGGGTGGCGGCTTGCCAGGTTCGGGCGACGACGATCGAGCCGACCAGCCGAGCCGTTTCCATTCCCAGCGCGTCGCGGGCGATGCGCACCAGGCAGACGCCGCCGGTGTTGAGCACCTCGTCCATGTCCACCGTGGACTTCCCGCCGGCGATCGCGGCGCGGACGAACGGGCGCAGCAGGAAGCCGCGGACCTTGTTCATCAACGGCGCGATGACCTGCGCCCGGCTCGCTTCGGACAGAGCGTCGTACCAGGACCAGAACCCGCGCAGCACATCATCGTCGATCTGGTCGCAGGCCCGTTGCCGGAACGCCGGGACCGTGAGGAGCTTGGGCAGGTCGACCAGCGTCGGCGTTCCGGGCATCGCGGTCAGGGTGAGCAGGCCGGCGCGCAGGATGTCGTCGGTGCGCGGGCCCCACGAGGAGGCGTAGATCCGGGAGAAGATGCTGACGAGGTTGTCGACCGCGCGGGCCTTGTCCACGCCCTCCAGGGGGTTGAGCACTGGTGGCCGGCTGCGGGAGTCGGCGTCGAAGAGGACTACCTTCTCGCCGAGCTCCTCGGGGATGCGCATCAGCAGGTCGGACACGAGGTCGCCCTTCGGGTCGACGACGACCACTCCGCGGCCGGCCTCGGCGTCGTCGAGGATCAGGCGGGCCATCAGTTCCGACTTGCCGGAGCCGGTCGCGCCGAGGATGTGCAGGTGATGGCGTGCGTCGGCGACGTGCAGGCCGACCGGCCGGGAGTGTCCCGAGTCCGACAAGCCGAGCGGCTTGATCAAGTCACCGGCCGTGGCGATGCCGGGCGGCGGCGGTACGGCTTTCGCGCCGGCGCGCTGGAGGCCGGGCGTGGCTTCGTCGATCGGCAGGTGCGCGAGCGCGGCCAGCTCCGGGATCGAGAGCAGGTCGCCCTTGCCGAACCGGCGTTCGGCCAGCACCTGGACTGGGGCCCGGCGGAGCCGGACCCGGCGGAAGTAGTTGTGCTAGGAGAAGGCGGCGAACGCCGAGGCGATCGCGTGGCCGCGTCCCCGCAGCACCTCCCGGACCGCTTGGACCTCGGCGGTCGTCGCGTGCTCGGGGACCGTGGTGACGACTGCGTATCGGATGCGGGTCTCGAACTGGTTGTGCCGCAGCTTTTCCACGACGGCGCGGTCCTGCGCGGCGAACTCCAGGGTGGTTTGCCGGTCCAGCCCCGGCGTCCGCGCACTGGACGACGGCTTCGCGGTCTTGCCTGGCGTCACGAGGTCCAGCAGCCGGCCGGCCAGGTTGACCGAGCTGCCCGCGTGCACCCGCTTCGCCGCGCGCCGCGCCTTGGTCACGCGGTGCCCGGCGACGGGACGGGCGAGGATCTGCACGCAGGCCCGCTCGTGGGGGCCGAGCCCGACCGGGGCGCCGAGCAGGGCCCGGATCGGGTCGGCGGGGTGCTCGGTGCGGATCGGAAGTGCTTCCGAGCGTGCCAGCCGCAGCTCGCCGCCGACCGCTTCGATTCGCCGGCCCGCCGCAGCAGCCGTGGGGATCGGGGGCTTGGCCGGCGTCGTGCGGGTGTGCGCGCCGGGCCAGGCCGCCTCGATGGCGCGCTCGACCATCCCCGGCGGCACCAGGCCAGGCACCCACAAGCGGATCTGCACGCCGTCGTCGGTGAACGTCAACTCGAAAGCCAGGTGAGGTTGCCCGCCGAAGCGCCGCCGCCAGCCTGGTCGCAGCAGGCCGACCAGGTTGGACCACACGGTGATCGCGCCGGATGGGTCGACGGTCGGCGGCGCCAGCACGGTGACCAACCGGGCGTCGCTGACCAGGCTCTCGTGGAAGCGGCGGCGCCAGCGGCGTCGAGCGATCACCGCGGCGGACGTCGCGACCGCCAGTGCCGGCCCGGCGATCGGACCCCAGGTGAAGACGAGATCGCGAAGGTGCGCCAGCACGGTCTGGAACGCACCGAGCGGGTCGCGCAGGTAGTCGCCGGCAGGTGAGGCGAGAGAGGTGGACAGGGCGAACGGCCAGGACATCGAGACCTCCGAACGTAAGTTGGAGCGCTGGATCAGGCAGCTCGCGGCTCGCCGCCTCGCTCAGGCCGCGCCTCGGAACGGGTGTTGTTGACGACCAGCCGCAGGCGCGTGCGGCGAGCGGAACGTGCGGCGTCAACTTCGGCCTGCCATTCGGAGAACCGGCGGCCAGCCAGGCGTTTGAGGTAGCTCGGAATCCGGTTTGCCGGCACGCCGACCAGCTGCGGGCCGAGGACCGCGAGGAGGTCGCTGGCTTCCTGCGACGCCCACCCCGCCTCGACGATCGCCGCTTCGTCCGGGAACACGTCGGCGACGCGGTCTACGGCCGGGTTCAGTGCGGCGTCCTGTTTGCCTCCGTACGAGTAGACCCACAGGAAGTTCGGCGGCGGATCAGGCTCGACGAGGGACCGGAACCGTGAAACCTCCTTGGTGTACGCGTAGAAGTTCGTGTTCGGGCGAGTCCTACAGATGTCCAGCCATACCAGCAGGTAGTCGTCGGAGAAGAAGTCGCCGCTGTCGTGAATCCTGATCCAGGCACCGCGGAACTTGGCCGCGCCGAGTTCGTCGACCATCGCTGTTCGCCAGCCGGCCAGGTCGTCGAGGACGTACATCAGGTTTGCCTGGTGCTTGGCACGGACGACGGGCCAGGTGTACGTGCCGTGCCGGGCGTAGCACGCTTGTGCACAGACCCCGGCGCTCGGGCACGTGTTGTACGTGCGGCCGTCGGCCAGCCGTCCGGCCCAGGCCGGCAGTGACCAGTTCCAGACGCCGATCTGGCGCATTTCCCTGTTCTGCGTCAGCAGTCGAGCAGGCCGATCAACAGCGGGTGACGAAGACATGGCTATCCCCAGGTGAGTTTGAAGGTGCGGAAGATCAGGCAGCGTCGAGGTCGACGAAGGAGGTCTCGGTCTCCGGTGAGATGTCGGAGTACTCGGCCAGCTCAGCGGGGTTCGACGTGACGAGCTGGTGTTCGACCGGCGACGCGATGGACTGGAACGCCACTCGTTGCGTGCCGGTGCTGAGCAGTCCTTGGCCGCGGTCGGCGGTGAGGAGGAACTGCCGTTCGCCCTGCGAGAGGTCGAAGATCCGGCAGATTTCGTCGATTGCCTGCGGTGCCTGGCGCAGCAGGATTTGCGTCGCCGCGTTCGCGATGATCGCCTTGCCCAGGTCGGTGCTCGTCACGTCGGGGGCGTCCTGGGTCGCCACCGTGACGCCGCCCCACCACTTGCGGGAGCCCTTGGACATCCGGAGGAGGAACTCGCTGCCGGCCGGATCCTTCATCAGCAACCAGGCTTCGTCGACGACGACCTGCCGGGGTTTGCGGATGGCGGGATTGGACACTTGGCGCCACACCGCATCGAGCGCGAGAAGTGTGCCGATTGCCTTGAGCTCGCCGGGGAGGTCGCGCAGCGAGAACACGACGAGGTGGCCCTCAGGCCGTGTCGTGGTCGGACCGGAGAACAGCCCGGAGAACGCGCCCGTGGTGAACGGCTGTAGCCGCGCCGCGAGCTCCGCCCCGCCTGCCCCAGCCAAGACCTCCGCGAGGTCGGCCAGCAGCGGCGCCGGCCGGGTCCAGGTTCGCGGATCCGACGTGATGCCGGCGCGCTGGTAGGTCGCGGTGATCGCCCGGTCCAGCGCGGCCCGCTCGGTCGCGGCGAGTTCGCTGCCCAGCAGCACCGAGATGACGGTGTGCAGGAACAGGCTGCGCCGGATGAGCGCGTCGCGGGGAGCTGTCCGGCGTCCGTCCGGCCGGGTGTGGATCGGCAAGTCCATCGGGTTCAGCCGGACCTGCTCGGCGCCGAGGTGGACGTAGGTGCCGCCGACCGCGGCGGCCAGCCGAGCGTACTCGTCCTCCGGGTCGATGACGTGAATCTCGATGCCGCGATACAGGCTGCGGATGAGCTCGAGCTTCACCAGGTAGCTCTTTCCGGCACCGGACCGGCCGAGGATCACGCTGTTGTGGTTGTCGAGTGCGAACCGGTCGTGGTGGACGAGCCCCTGGCTGCCGACGTTGAAGCCGTAGAGCACGCCGCGCGGGGCACCGACCGAGGTCGGGTCCGGCGGCGGCAGATCGGGTGACGTGAACGGGAACGCCGCCGACAGCGCACTGGTGTCGAAGGTGCGGCGCATCCCGACCAGGTCCAAGCCCATCGGCAGGCTGGTGATCCAGCCCTGCAAGCTCCGGTAGGTCGTGGGCTTGCAGTCCAGCAGGAGCGATGCCGCCAGCGACCGGATTGCGGCGACCTCGTCGCCGAGCGCCTCCTCGGTCGCGGCATGCACGGTGAGGTACAACCCGAGCCGGTAGAGCTTGCCCTCGCCGCGGGCGACTCGCGCGGACAGGTCGTAGGCGTCCTCGGTGGCTGCTTCGATCTGGGGGTCGATCAGCCGTCCCTTGTCGCTGGTGTGCCGGCGACCGGACTCCAGCTTCGACAGTTGCTTCTTCAGCCGGTTGGCCGCGGTGACGGGGTCTATCGGCTCGATGTGCAGCGAGACGTCGACCCGCCCGGGGTAGGTCAGCAGGGGCTGCAGCCAGCCGGGATGAACCTCGCGCGGGTAGCCGGTGACGGCGAATGAAGCGACCCATTCGCCTCCGACTTCGAGCGCTCGGGGACGCACGGAGATGGCGTCCGGGGTGAACGCGCCGGCCTGCCCGACGGGTGCCTGCCTGCTTGCGGCGTCGCGGTGCCTGGTCCTCTTCATCGGCGGTCCCTCCTTGCGACGTCGTCGTAGTCGTCGGGGTCTTCGTCGTCCTCCCACCCGGGCTCGGCCGCGCCGAACGCGTCTTCGGTGGCGAACGCGGTGCGGCCGAACGCGGTGTCGTTCCAGCTCTCGTCCGGGGCGGTGGTGATGACCTCGTCGGAGCCGGCGAGGTCGGAGCTCGGCGGGATCAAGCTGTCGGGGTTGCACGCCGCGGTGAGGACTGCGGTGGCCTGACTGGCATCCAGCGGGGTGACCACGATCCCGGACGGCGAGAGCAGTTCCAGCGCCTCGCCCAGCCGACGCACCAAACGCGCTTCGGCGGCGCGTCGAGCGGCGTCGTCGATCGATGCGGTCTGCCTCACAGCCCTGCGTCGCGCTGACAACGCGGCCAGCGGCGAGGCACCACCCAGCCCGTCGGTCGGGCCGCTGTTTCGCAGCGGCTCTCGCAGGATCAGCAGGACCTGGCGCCGCAGCAGGTCGGTGGCGCGGCCGAGCTGGTCGAGGTATTCGGCGTGCTCGCGTGCCGCGCGTTCCAGCGCGGGGTGCGGCAGCCCGCCCGCCTGCTCGCGAAGTTCCGCGATCTGCCCCGACAGGTCCAGCCGTTCCGTCCGGACGAGCACCTGGACCGGCGCGGTCAGCGAGTGCAGGTACCGGCCGAAGGAGGTGACGAGCGCCTCCTGCTCGGCAGGCGTGCGCAGCCCGAAGTTGATCGTGGAGCAGACCGCGACCACGGCGGCGCCGTCCTTGCCGAGATCGATGACGCCGGTGTCGGTGATGCCTTCGGCGGGCAGCCGCAGCGCGGCCGGTGAGACTGCCGACGCCGAAGAACTGGTTGTGCTCGCGGCCTGCCCGATCCACTCGGGTGTGGGCCGGACGCCTTCCGGCGCGGCAACCCGGTGCTGCGGGCTCATCCGCTGGCGCAGCGCCGCCAGCACGAGCCGGTCGAGGGAGATGCCGTCGCGGTGACCCAGAGCGAGGAACGCGGCGGTGACGCCGATCGGTATAGCGACGACGACGAACACCGCCAGCGGGACGAACGCGCGAGTGACCGTGTACGTCCCGTACAGCACGATTCCGGTGACGGTCAGGATGAGCAGCTGCCGAGCGGTGAGCGGACCGATCACCCGGTCTTCGCGGTCGACATCGGCGGGAATCCGGACGGGCTGGCTCATTTCCCTTCACCTCCTGGAGTTGGCTTCGGCGCGCGGAACGTCGGCGGTGGAACGGACTGGGTGCGGCGATAGGCATCACCGAGGCGGGGCCCCGGCGTCGCCTGCCGGAATGCCGGCGCGGCAGGTGCGGAGGTCGGTTTGGCTACGAGTGGTTGTGGTGCAGGCGGCGTCGCCGGTCGGAACTGCAGTTGCGGCGGCACCGATGCCGTGCGGATCGGGCGAGCCGATGGCGATGTGGCGCCACGTCGACGCGGGCCGCCGGCGGCTTGAAAATGCGGAGTTGCCGACCGTGGCCTTCGTTGTGGCGTGGGCGGGACAGGCGTCGGCGCGGAACTGAATTCAGGCATGGTCGGTCCCTGGCTCGCCGGGATCACGGCGGGGTCGTGGGTGCTGTCTTGGGGCGAGGACTGCAGGAACTGCGGCGCCTGCGAGGGCAGCGACGGCCGCTGAGCTGCGCGGGCACGCTCGGCGTCGTGGGCCGCCTTGAGCCGCCGGTTGACCGCTTCGGGGTTGGGCGCAAAACGCGGCTGTGCCGGCCACGGTGGATCGGCCATCGCGCCGCCGCCGCGATCGGCGTTCTTCGTCGCACCGCCGGCGCTGGCCTTGCCGAACGCACCGGTCTTACCGGCGACCATGCCGAAGGTTTTCGCCGCGATGTACGCGCGAGCCAACCCGCCGAGGAAGGAACGGCCGGAGCCGACCTTGACGGCCTTCAGCATCCAGAACGGGATCTTGAACAGGACGAAGAACAAGGCGATCGCGGCGATCAGCGTCCCGAGCGCGGACAGCGTCGAGCCGAACAGGTGCACGCCGCCGGACAGGAACGTGCGTACCGCAGTGATCAACACCAGCGCCTGGGCGAACTGAACGCCTGTCGTCACGGTGATCGCCTTCCACCACCAGTGCGCCAGCGGCTCGGTGTGGGGCAGCCCGTGGCACATCAGGAAGAACGGCGCGCTGATGATCAGGACGAGGGTGATGACGATCCGGACGACGTAGACGACCAGGAGGCCGAGGCCGAGGACCACCAGCACGAGCGCGACCAGGACGATGAACAGCCCGCCGGTCTGGATGCCTTGGACGGCCTCCTGCAAGGTGTTGCCCAGCGAGGGCGCGTTGACTCCGTCTCCGAGGACAGCCAGGGTCAGGCCGTTGGCCAGCCGGATGAGCTTGTCAGCGAAGAAGAGCGAGAGCGCCGAGGCGATGAACGCGATCGGGATGCGCGGCCCGATCTCCTTGATCGAGTACCGGGTCTGGAGGGTCTCGTGGCCCATCAGCATGATGCCGCCGAGCAGGATGAGCAGCCCGTAGGCGGCGACCACGATCTCCCAGGAGCTGTTCCAGAGCTCGCCGATGCCGGGCAGGTCGCTGATCGTCGGGGTGGACAGCGCGGTGTGGCCGATCAGCTCGAGGATCGGATCCAGCGCGTCGTCGACGACACTGCGGAACGCCGAGTTGATGGCCTCGGTGATGCACGCGCCGACGTCGGTGATGCCGCAGTCCGAGTCGCTGTCACCGTTGCCGGTGCCCGGCTGCTGCGGGTTCGTGCTCGGCGCCGGCGGAGTCGGCTGCGGAATGCAGTCCTCGCCCGTGCACGGCTTGCTCGGCGTTGTGGTCGGCGTCGGCGAGGTGCAGCCGAGCTGGCCGGGGAAGCTGCACGTCGTGGGCGTGGGCAGCGCGGTCGGAGGAGGCAGCGGCGGGTCCGCCGGCGGCCGCCGTGGCGCGGTCGGCGAGGCCCACGCGTTGACGGCGAGGATGCCGGCCAGGAGCACGACGGTCAGCACCAACAGCCAGCCCGCTCGCCGCCGCCGCTGGATGGAGACCCGCTGGCCAGCGTCGCGGATGGGGGCGAGCATCGGTCGATCCACCGCGGAAGCGGTCTCGGGCGAGCTGCCGGACCGGCGATACGGGCGAACCGTGGGCAGGGTGCTGACGGCCATCGGTCAGGCCCCCACGATCCCTTTGAGGATCTCCACGACCAGCGGCGCGAGCGCCGCCAGGCCGTAGCCCCACCCCGCGGACTTGAAGGCCGTTTTCGCCTTCTCGATCTCGCCGGGGTCGCCGCTGCCCATCAGGTAGCGGACGCCGCCGATGGTCAGGAACACGGTCGCGAGGCCGGCGAGGATGCCCATGATCCAGTTGCGGACGTTGTTCAGGACGTCGGTCACCGAGCTGGCCAGCGCGACGACCATCGTGTCGGCGTGTCCCGCCGACGCCGAGGCCAGCAACGCGATGGCCGCCAGCTCGACCACCAGCACCACGTGCGACCACCGCCAGCGGCGAGTCGGAGTCGAGTCGCCTGGCTTAATGGTCGGAGCACTGGACGGCGTCGAACTCGCATCGGCGCTCTGGTCTGGCGGCTGCAGGTCGCCGTCGAGAAGAGCACTACGCGGCCCGCTCTCGGCATCGATCACGCGCATTGGGTCACCTCCGAAGTTCGGGCTGAGCGCGGGTTCGTCCCGCAGCCCTGAACTCCGGAATCCGCGTCCGTTTTGGACACGCGGCGCCGAACTTTCCGCTCCGATTCGCCGTTGGTGTCGGACACGGAAGGTGACAACCGTGGCGTCTCGCGAGCGGGTGTGACGGGGCGAGCCAGGGCCACCGCGGCGGCCACCTGGTCGATCAGCGGGTCGGCCGGATCGGCCGTGGCAGCGCCCTCGCGCAGGTATTCGGCAAGCCGGCGTTCGGCGCGTTTGCGCGTCTTGTAGGCGGCCCACGCACCGGTCTGGTGCTGCGCGGCCCAGTCCGTCACCGGCATGTTTTCCAGCCGGGTCGCGCCGATGAGCGCGGCCTCGGTCCGGGTCAGGACTCCGTCCGCGACGGCGCGAGCGAGGACGAGATCCGGGTGTCCCCACGGCGCGTGCGGCGGGGTGGATCGGAAGCCCGGTGCGACCGGAGTCGGACCGGCCAACGCTTCGGTCAGCGCGTCGTAGCCGGCCCGGTAGGCGGCCCACCGCAGCCGCAGCATGATCCGCGGCGGCCGGAGGTCGATCGTTGACAACGCGGTCAGGAAGCCGCGCAGCACCTCCGCGTGAACGTCGGCCGGATCGCCGGCGAACCGATGGGACAAGGTGGCCGCTGCCGAAGTCAGCGCGGGCAGCGCCACACCCACGGCGGCGACCGTCCAGGTCGCTCCTTCAGTTCGCGAGCGCAACACCAGATGCGCCCACACCGCGTCGCGCGTCGCTTGCGGGCACCTGCGCGCCAGCAGGCGATCGCGGACCTCGTCGAGCGGGACATGCCGGTCCGGGAGACCGGCGAAGAGCCGGCCGTTCAGCGACACCGGATGCGGTCCCGTCACCAGCCAGGTGAACGTGCTCCGGGCGATGTCCAGAGAGTTCGGGGTGGCCTCGTCGTGACGGCGATGAAAAGTGGATTGAGTTGCCATGTCGTGACTCCCGCGGCGTCGATGTGAACAACAACGACGCCATGAATCCACGACCGGTACCACGGAAATACCGTGCTATTGCTTGATGTCGACTAGTAGCTGTCTTTGCGCTGCTAGAGGCCTACTATTCGGCTCGGCGGTCGTCTGAACTGAAGATCGACTAGTTGAAGTTGAAAATGATGACTGACCTGTGTTTGTAGTAGTTCTCTAGTGGGCAGTGCGGTGTCCTCGTTGCGATGTTCAGCGATTTCTCGAAAGTGTGTCCAAAATCGGACCTCCAGCCGGAGTTAAGGGGTGTCAGAACACGCAGCACCCTTCCGTCGGAGGAGATCCACGATGACCCCGGCATACGACAACGAACGTCCAGAGGATTGCTCGCCGCAGCACGCTCCGGCCGACCCGCCGACCGTCCCGATCCTGCTTCCGCAGCGTCGGCGAGCGCGGCGTCTGCGCACCGTGCGCCGTTCGCGAACGGTCCCGCCGAGCACCGTCTGGACGTGCGCGCAAGACGAGCTCCTCGGAGGCACCGGGCTGCTCGCGAGCTGGTTGCTGACTGCGGTCGTGAAGATCGTCACCGGCTACACGCAGCCAGGCCAGCGGGTGCTCCTGCTCGCGCCTGCGCCCTACCTCGGGCCCTCCCCTTCGTCCTCGCCAATCGGCGATCGACACCGATCCCGGCCCGGTCCGTACGGTGGGCTGCACGAAGCCAGCTGGACAGTGGTCCGACTCGGCCGTCGCGTCCAAACCCAGACCGCCGTCGCGCCCCAGGACCCGATCGGCGAACACCACGGCGAGGCGTTGGCCGAGTCCGGGTCCGGACCCCGACTCCGCTTGGGCGGTCCGACCGACGTCGGGGTCGGTGCGCCGCCTGCGCGCGGTCGGTCCGAGCCGGACACGACTGCGACCGTGGTCGGTCCGGACCGCTACGACCTCATCATCACCGCGTCCGGACCGCGGCCCGGCGACTGGTTCCGACCGGCCGATTTGGCCGATGTGCTCAACCCGACCGGCATGCTTTCCGTGATCACGCACGGTGATCGAGTGGAGGGTCGGCTCATCGACCCCGCAGGCTCGTTCGTGCGCGCCGCGCAGGGCGCCGGCCTGCGTTATCTCGATCGCATCGCCCTGCTGCGCGCGCCGGTTCGTAACGGGGCGCTCGCTGCCGCGGCACCGGCCGTGCAACCCGCTGTGCCGCCTGCGCGGCACGCCCGCGTGCACGACGACCTCTTGATCTTCGCCCGCAAGCGGGTCTCCAAGGCCGCCGTGACAGGGGAGAAGACCTCCGATGAATGACCAGCTGAAATCACTTGGATCGTCGGTCGACGGGCTGCCTCTATCGGTCTGGCCAACCGGGCAGCGGAGCCCGCTCGAGCAGCTGCGCGACGCCGGGTGTGTGCCCGGCACCGAGATCGACGACGAGCGGATTCCTCCTGCAGTCGCCGCGCACGCGATCGCCGTCTACAGCCAACCCGGCGACCTCGTTCTCGATCCTGACTGCGGCGCGGGGACCGTGCTGACCGCGGCGCTGAGCGCCGGCCGGGACGCGTTCGGCTTGACCGGCCGCACCCGGTGGTGGTCCCTTGCCCGCGCCAACGTCACCGCCGCCAAGACTGCGGGCGCGTGGCGCGACGGCTCGGTCCTCGATGCCCGTCCGAAGGTCCTCGCAACCGCCCGGGCCGCCGGCTTGATCGGGCGAGTCGGGCTCGTCCTGACCGCTCTGCGAACGGAGCCGGGGTCAGCGAACAGTCCAGACCGCGACCCGGTCGAGTCCGCGCTCGCTGACATCGCCGCGACGATGTTCTGCGGCGAATCGCTGCTGCGTTCAGGCGGCCACTTCGTCATCGTCGCAAGGCCGCGCCGGCGTCCGGACAGCACGCTGACCGACCTGGCTACCCCGCTCATCGCCGCCGCGACCGCTGCCGGGCTGGCGCCGGTCGAGCGGTGCGTGGCCCTGACCGCCGGACTGCGCGGCAGCCGGCTGGTCACCCGCGCCCCGCTCCCTGCCCGTCGGGCTGCTGCCCGAGCCCGTGCCGCCGGCGCGCCGACCGCACTCCCGGCGCACCACGAGGTGCTCGTCTTCGGACTCGCCCACGACGTCGAGCTTGCCGCCGCGGCGGCAAGCGGCGTTCCCCTGCCGACCCGGCCCGAAGTCAACGACACCGTCCATGCGGGATGGGGGCGAGCGGCATGACAATCCGCTTCTCCTGCTGCGAGCACACCGGCACGCCGGTGGCCGAGACCCGTCCACAGCGGTGGTCCCGGCTGTGGGTAAACCTGTGGATAAAACGACCTGGCGTCGCCGAGGAGGGCCGGGACGCGCTCGCTCGGCACCACGCCGAAACAACCCGCCGCGCCCGCGAGGCGATGATCGAAATCGTCCGTGCCGGTTACCAGATCGGGCCTCCGCCCTACGGCTACCGCGCGCTGCGCATCCGCGTCACCGATCCCGGCGGATGCAGCAAGCTGCGGGCGGTCCTGGTCCCTGACTGGCAGACCGCCGCGGTCGTGAAGCAGATCTTCGTGTGGCGAGCCGACGACGGCCTGACATTCGCCGCCGTCGCGGCACGCCTGAACGCCGACCTTCGCCAGCACCCGGCGCCGAGCGAGCGGTGGACGGCAAAAGCCGTCCGGCGGATCGTCACCAACGTCAAGTACACGGGGCGTCAGGTCTGGGCTCGTACGGCAGCGGGCCGTCCTGCTCCTGTCGAGCAGTGGGTGACCTCGGCGCCGATGGTCCACGAGCCGCTGGTCGACGAGCGCGTCTTCCGGCGTGCTCAGCACGGGGCACGGGAGGAGCAGCGGTGCGCTTGACGATCGTTCCCCTGACTTTCCGGCAGGCATGCGAGTTCATCGACGCCCACCACCGGCACCACCGTCCACCCCGCGGAATGAAATTCGCGATCGGCGTCGCGCGCGGCGGTGAACTGGTCGGTGTAGCGACTGCCGGTCGTCCGGTCGCCAGGTGTCTCGACGACGGCATCACGCTGGAGGTGACGCGGAGCTGCACTGTCGGCGAGCCGAACGCGAACTCGAAGCTCTACGGCGCGGTCTGGCGCGCGGCGCGAGCCATGGGTTACCTGCGTCTCGTCACCTACACGCAGGCAGGCGAAAGCGGCGCGAGCCTGCGCGCCGCCGGATTGGTTCCCGTGGCCGACCTTCGGCCGCGGTCGGGATGGACGACGACGTCCCGCCCACGTCAGCCTCGCGGGGTCGACGGCGTCCGCCGGACTCGCTGGGAAATCAGCTCGGGCACGATCGTGTCTGGGGATTCCTCTTGTGGCTCAGCTGTTTCAGCTGATACAGCTGGCCAAAACGGTCAGGTTCGACAGTGAGCGGCACCGACGCCGAGGTGCACACCGGCGACGTTCAGCCGTTCGCGAGTTCTGACGGAACTGAGGTCCATTTCGAACTCCACGTGGTGACCGGTCCCGAAGGGACGCGCATCGCGAGGGAGCAAACGCGCGCGATCGAGGAGGTGTTGGCGTGGCTCACAGCCCGGAAGCAATCCGAGCATGGGCGGGGCCACGCCGTGTAGATCGCGTCGGCGCGCTCGCCGGCCAGGCGACCGCGTTCCGGAACGTGCCGACGGTCATCCGCGTCGCCTTCATCGGCCGGACGTCGACTTACGACCAGCAGGACCCCACGCTTTCGCTGCCGCGGCAGTTCCGCAACTGCGTCTCCGCTCTTCCGGAGAACGCCGTCATCACGGCGCACTTCTACGACATCGAGTCCGGCCGCAAGGAAGCCGACGCGCGCAGCGAAGGCAGCGCCCACGAAATGTTCGACATCGGCATCCCTCGGGACGGCGGCATCCAAGACCTCCTCGACGAGGCCGCGCGTCCGAACCGGCGGTTCGACGTCGTCATCTGCGAAGACATCTCCCGGGTCGGACGCACGGCGTACATCGGCACGCAAATCGAGCACCAGCTCGAACAGCAGGACGTCATGCTGGTCGCGGTCGACGAAGGCGTCCGGCTCGGCGAACCCGGGCGGAAGACGAAGACCGCGACGCAGGTCCTCACCCGGCGCGTCAAGCAGGGCGTCGCCGAGTGGTACGTCACCGAGATGCTCGAGAAGAGCTGGGACGGCTTCGCGACCCACACCGAGCAGGGCTACAACGTCGGCAAGCCGTGCTACGGCTACCGAGCCGAGTTCATCAAGCACCCTGTCCCCGCCAAGCGGGCCAAGGGGCTGAAGAAGACCAAGCTGAAGGTGCACGAGGTCGAGGGCCCGGTCGTGCAGAAGATGTTCGGGTGGCGGGTGTCGAAACGACTCGGTTACCAGGCGATTGCCGACCTGCTCAACGCGGACCTGACCACGAACCCGCCGCCGGTCCCGGTCGATCCGGCCCGTGCCGTCGGCGTGTGGACGTACTCGAACGTGCGTGAAGTGCTGTCCAACCCGAAGCACACCGGGCACATGGTGTGGAACCGGCGCGCCCGGAAGGGGAACGGCCGGAACAGGCTGAATCCGCCGTCCGAGTGGGTGTGGTCGCCGAAGCCGGAGCACGAGGCACTCGTCGACTTGGAGACGTTCGTCCAAGCGCAGCAGGTGGCGCAGCTGCGCGAGCGTTCTCGGACGTCGCCGGGGCGGAAACGGGACCCTCAGGCCAAGCAGGTGTACTCGCTGCGCAGCTACGTCTACTGCACGCTGTGCGGCCGCCGGATGTGCGGCAACAAGCCGACCGCCATTCGGTACTACGCGTGCGCCCCGAAGAAGGCGTGGCGACCGGAAGGGCACCCGACGATCTGCCGGGTCCGGGAGGACTCGCTGCTCGAAGCGCTGGAGGAGTTCCTGAACTCGCGGTTGTTCGGGCTGTACCGCCAAGACCTCCTCGACCGGAACCTGAAGGACTTGGACGACGCCGACCGCCGCGGTCGCGCGGACCGCATCCGTGCTCTACAGCGGGCGCTCGCCGACAACGCGACCAAGAGCAAGAACCTCCTGCGGACACTCGAGGTCGCCGACGACGTCAGCAAGGACATGGTGCGCGATATCAACGAGCGACGCGCCGAGCTGAAGGTCGAGCGGTCGAACCTCGAAGCTCAGCTCGAAGAGGCCGAGGAGGTTGCTCGTCATGCGCCGAACGCCGACCTCCTGCAGGCCTTGCCGCTCGGCTCTATGAGCCTGGACGGCCTGCCCGACGAGCTGACGCGTCAGCTATTCGAGGCCTTCCGGCTTGAGATCCGCTACGACCACACGGTCCAGAAGGCGACCTGCCGAGTGACGCTCGCCGGCGAGAGCCTGGCCGCGGCTTCGAAGGTGCTCGGCTCGAACGTGGTCCCGCTGGCCCCTCGGACCACCGGCAGTTCCGTCACGATGGAGGAGAACTACACGATGGACCTCGCCAAGCACGTCTTCATCGATGATGGTTTGCGTGGCATCCCGTCGGGGGCACCACGCGTCCCGGGGTCAGCCGGCCAGGTGAACCGCCGCCGCGGTGAGCGCGGCGCCCGCGGCCAGCGCCGGTGCCGCGGGGGAGACCAGTGCTCGCGGACTCCGGAACGCGACGCGCAGACTGACCCGGGCGGCCCGCGCGACAACTCCTGCCGCGACAGCTACCAGCAGCGGGCTCGCGGCTTCCGGGAGCGGGTAGGCGCTCGTCGCCACGGCTCCGGCGATGGGGCCGGCGCACAGCGCC
>NZ_JAAGNB010000055.1:0-35930 GCF_010550475.1 Amycolatopsis sp. SID8362 | reverse complement strand
TGGCGGAGGAGGACAGCACCGCGGCGGTCCGCTGGGGCGCGGCGCGGCCGCTGGGCACGGCGTTGACGACGCTGGGTCTCGTGCGCGAGGACGACGAAGCCGAGCGCGCGCTGACCAAGGCGATCACGACGCTGCGGACATCCCCGGCGCGGCTGCAGCTGGCGACGGCGCTGACCGAGCTGGGCAGCCTGCAGGCGCGGCACGGCCAGTCCGAAAAGGCCATCGAAACGCTGCGGCAGGCGGTGGAGCTGAGCGAGCACTGCGGCGCGCGTCCGCTCGCCCGCCGCGCGGCGGAGGAACTGCGCTCGGCCCGGCGCGCGCTGACCCCGGCCAAGGACAACGAACACGGCTTGACGCGGCAGGAAAACCGCATCGCGGTGATGGCCGCACAGGGCCTGACCAACCGCGAGATCGCGACGGCGCTGCACCTGACCCGGCGCACGGTGGAGCTGCACCTGTCGGGCGCGTACCGGAAGCTCGGCATTCCCGGCCGCGCGGAACTCGGTGGTGCGCTGGCCAAGTCCCACCGTGCGGACGCGCGTTGACCCGATTCCGGGTCGTTGCTCTACTCGAGCCATGTCGTTCGAAGAACCGCTGAAATTCGCCTACTGGGTCCCGAACGTGAGTGGTGGCCTCGTCACGTCCGACATCGAGCAGCGGACGGACTGGGGCTACGAGTACAACCGGCAGCTGGCCGTGCTGGCCGAGAACAGCGGGTTCGAGTACGCGCTTTCCCAGGTCCGCTACACCGCGAGCTACGGCGCCGCCTACCAGCACGAGTCGACCGGGTTCAGCCTGGCGCTCCTGCTTGCCACGCAACGCTTGAAGGTGATCGCGGCCGTCCACCCTGGACTGTGGCACCCCGGCGTGCTGGCGAAGTTCATCGCGAGCGCCGACGTCATTTCCGGCGGCCGCGCGGCGGTGAACGTGGTCAGCGGCTGGTTCAAGGGCGAATTCACCGGCCTCGGCGAACCGTGGCTGGAACACGACGAGCGCTACCGCCGGTCGGAGGAGTTCATCCGCGTCCTGCGCGAACTCTGGACCAGCGACCACGCGGAGTTCCGCGGCGACTTCTACCGCATCCACGACTTCGACATCAAGCCGAAACCGGTCGCGGCCCCGCACCCGGAGATCTTCCAGGGCGGCAATTCGACGGCGGCGCGGAAGCTGGCCGGGAGCGTCTCGGACTGGTACTTCAGCAACGGCAAGGACTTCGACGGGTTCAGCGAGCAGGTCTCGGAGGTTCGCAGTTACGCGTCGGAGAATTCGCGGACCGTCCGATTCGGACTGAACGGGTTCGTGATCGCGCGTTCTTCCGAGAGCGAGGCGCGCGCGGTGTTGAAGGAGATCGTCGAGAAGGCCAACGTCGAGGCGGTGGAAGGGTTCCGGTCGGCGGTGGCGCAGGCGGGCAAGTCCACTTCGGACTCGAAGGGCATGTGGGCGGACTCGGGGTTCGAGGACCTGGTGCAGTACAACGACGGCTTCCGGACGAAGCTGATCGGCACGCCGGAGCAGATCGCCGACCGGGCGATCGAGTACAAGAAGCGCGGGGCGAACCTGCTGCTGCTCGGGTTCCTGCACTACCTGGAGGACGTGGAGCACTTCGGCAAGGAGGTGCTGCCGGTGATCCGGGCGAAGGAACAGGACCTGGCCCGCGGAGCCGCGACGCCGGAGCCACTGGGAGTCTGAGGCGGCCGCCCTGCCGCCCGCGGGGCGGTGGTCACGCGGCTGCCCTGCGCGGCCGTCGATTAGCTTGAGCGGGTGAACTTCTGGGCAGGGACGGGCAGCCTCGCGCTGCTGGCCGTCGTGCTGGTCTTCGCCATCGTCCGGCCACGCGGGTGGCCCGAAGCGGTCGCCGCGGTGCCGGCGGCGGGTCTCGCGTTGCTGCTCGGGCTCGTCCGCCCCGAAGCAGCCGGGCAGCGGGCTGTCGAGATCCTCCCGACCCTGGGCTTCCTGGCCGCCATCCTACTTTTGTCCTTTTTGGCCAGTGTCGACGGCGTCTTCAGCTGGCTGGGCAACCGCCTGGCCGAGGCGTGCCACGGCAAGCCCCGCCGCCTGCTGGTGCTCACGTTCGCGGCGGCGGCCGGGGTGACCGCGATCCTCAGCCTGGACGCCACCGTCGTCCTGCTGACCCCGGTCGTGCTCGCGACCGCGAAGAGCCTGGAGCTCCCGCCCCGCCCCCACGTCTACGCGTGCGCCCACCTGGCCAACTCGGCATCGACGCTGCTGCCGGTGTCCAACCTGACGAACCTCCTGGCGTTCGCCGCGTCGGGCCTGACGTTCGCCGGGTTCACGGCGCTGATGGCGTTGCCGTGGCTGGTCACCATCGGCATCGAGCTGCTGGTGTTCCTGCGGTTCTTCGCGCTGGACCTGCGCCCGCGCGAGACCGCCGAGCCGACGCAGCACCTCGAAACCCCGACGTTCGCCCTGGTCGTCCTGGGCCTGACCCTGGCCGGCTTCGGCGTCGGCCAGCTCGGCCACGTCGAGCCGGTCTGGATCGCGGCGCTCGCCGCGCTGGTCCTGGGCGTCCGCGCACTGTCGGCGGGCAAGATCCGGCCGTGGCAGCTGATCACCGAGGCGTCCCCGCAGCTGTGCCTGTTCGTGCTGGGCCTGGCGGTCGTCGTCGAGGCGGTTTCGGAGCACGTGCTGGGCGGCCTCCTCGGCGACGTCCTGCCGACGTCGACCGGCCTGCTCGACCTCCTGATCGCGGCCGGAGTGGCGGCGCTGTTGGCCAACCTGGTCAACAACCTCCCGGCGACGCTGATCCTGCTCTCGGTCCTCGGCCCGCACCCGGCACCAGGCGTGCTGCTGGCGGTCCTGCTGGGCGTCAACATCGGCCCGAACGCGACCTACCTGGGCTCATTGGCGACGCTGCTGTGGCGCCGGACGCTGCCGGCCCCGCCGTCGGCCCGCACGTTCCACGCGCTGGGCGCGCTCACGACCCCACTGTGCCTGGCCGCGGCGACCGGGGCGTTGTGGCTGAGCTTGACCGTGGCGGGCTGAGCCGTGGTCGACCCGTCGCTGAGCCTCGAACACTCGCCCAGGGCGACTTCCGCTGTTGGTCGCCCTGCTGAAGGTGCCGCCGCCCCATCGGCGACGGCACCTCGATAACTCCACCAGGCGCGGCCGCGAAGCTCGGCAACACCGGAAAGCGACCCCTGACCGCTCAGCTGGGCATCGTGATCGTCTGGCCCGGCTTCATCGTCGCCCCGCAGTCGTCCAGTGGGCCGCCGAAGCGGTCCGCTGCCACCGCCGGGATCGTCTTCGCCGCGTACTCCTGCGCCGCCTTCAGCTTCGCCGGGTCCGTGACCGCGTCGCGGCGGACCCAGTCGCCGTTCCTCAGACCCTCGATCGGCGACGAATAGATCAGCACGTAATCGCGATCCAACCGCGGGTCCAGCGCGATGCCGTTCCCGGCCGCCCACGGGCCCCACGAGTGGATGAACGTCGGCTTCACCGTGTCGAACACGTAGTCGCGCAGGCCCGCCAGGTCGTTGTCGTGGACCAGGTCCGCGATCGGCTTGTTGACCAGGCCCGCCATGTCGACCAGCTCGAGGCGGCTGGTCATCGACGAGCCGCCCAGGTCCGGCAACAGCAGCGACGCCTTCCGCAGGCCCAGGATGTCCGCGTACGTGTTGAAGCCGCGGCCGAAGCGGTCCGCGACCAGGCACGCCGTGATGTTGGGGTTCTTCGCGAACTTGTCGGCCGCGGCCGCGAAGCCGATCGCCGAGGGGACGAACGCGCCGAGCAGCACGACGACCACGCCGACGCGCAGCAGTGCGCGGCGGTGGCGCAGCAGCTCGCCCGCCGAGAGCGTGCCCGCGATGACCGCCAGCGGCCAGATCGGGCTGGCGAAGCGGTGCTGGTACATCCAGTCGGCGACCATCACGCCGTACGCGACGATGCCGAGCCCCAGCGGCACCAGCAGCGCGACCAGCGACCGCCGCCACGGGGCCTTGACCAGCGCGAACACGATCACCAGCGCCAGCACGACCACGCCGGCCCAGCCCGCGTAGCCGACCAGCTCGAACGGGCGCTTCACCGCGTCGAAGCCGGGCAGGCCCTGCTGCTTCGCCACCGACGGGTTGGCCAGGAGCCTGCCGAACTCGGCGTGGCGCCAGACGACGTACGCGCCGAACGGCACCGCGAACGCCGCCACCGACAGCAGCGCCAGGCGGAAGCTCTTCCAGAACAGGCCGCCGCGCAGCAGGAACAGCGCCGCCAGCGGGTACGCGCCCGCGTAGATCAGGCCTTCCGGGCGGGTCAGCGCCGCGAACGCCACCATGACCCCGGCCCAGAGCGCGACCTTCGGGGTCAGCAGGCGGTCGTTGCGGACCGCGACGAACAGCGTCACGCCCAGCGTGACCACCGCGAACGCGAACAGCGAGTTCTCCAGGCCGGACACGACCCAGATGACGAACGACGGGATCGTCGCCAGCGTCAGGCCGGCGACCAGCGTGGCCAGCCACGCGAAGCGGGTGAAGATCTGCTTCGCGGCGAAGTAGCAGGCGGTCAGGATGCCGCCGGTGAACAGCAGGCCCAGCGCCTTCGGGAACAGCACGTAGTCCGGGAGCCCGAAGAGCGAGCCGTGGTCGAAGAGGCCGACGAGCTTGCCGAGGCCGAGCAGCACCATCCACGTCGGGTCGGAGAAGCCCTCGACCGGCGGGGCGCCCGGCTGCAGCACCGGGCCGAGGCCGTCGGCGAAGCTGCGGGCGTAGGAGAACGTGATGGCGGCGTCGTCGACGATCCAGTGGCCGTAGCGGGTGGCGTGGACGGCGACCGCCGCGACGCCGGCGAGCACGGCCAGCACCGGCGCGAGCCGCGCGCCCCAGCTCCGCGTGGTCGTCGCGGGCGCCGGGTCCTCGGGGACGTCGCTCGGGGAGGTCTCGGTGAGTGCGCTAGCCGTCATGTCCTCGTCACTGTTCCGCCCGCAGGCTTCTGCCGGTGGGATACGCGCGAGCTGGCGCCCCCTTAGTGGACCGATCCAGCCGGCCCGCCACCGCGGCGACGCGGTCGAGACACTGTAGCCAATACCCCATCCGGGGTCGGCCACGCGTCGGCATTGAGCGTGATCCACCCCACATCTCTTTAAAAATCTCAGCGGCCGTCAGGACAGGTGCGAGGTGTCGTTGACCAGGCGGACCGACGCGTTGCCGTCCGGGTAGAACTCGACGATCGACAGCGACGCCAGGTCGAGGTGCAGCCGGAAGAGCAGCTGCGGGCCGGCGTCGAGGCCCATCCGCAGCAGCGTCTTGATCGGCGTCACGTGGCTGACCAGCAGCAACGTCTTGCCGCCGTGCTCGGCGATCAGCTCGTCGCGGGCCTTGCGGACGCGCCGGTGGACGACGTCGAAGCTCTCCCCGCCGGGCGGCGGCACCGAGCTGTCGCCCAGCCAGGAGCCGTGCAGTTCGGGGTCGCGGTCGGCCGCTTCGGCGAACGTCAGGCCTTCCCAGTCGCCGAAGTCGGTCTCGATGAGGCCGGGGTGGGTCTCGACGCGCCCGCCGAGCGCGTCGGCGACGGCCTGCGCGGTCTGCTTCGCGCGGGTCAGCGGTGAGGAGATGATCGGGACGGGCTCGCCGTCGACGACCAGGCCGTCCATCGCGGCCAGCCGTTTCGCCGCCGCCGCGGCCTGCGCGCGGCCCAGCTCGGTGAGCGGGATGTCGCCGCGGCCGGAGTAGCGGCGCAGCGCCGACATCTCCGTCTGGCCGTGGCGGAGCAGGAGCAGCCGGGTCGGGGTGCCCTTCGCGCCGGTCCAGGCCACGGTCGCGCGGTCGGGTTTGCGAGTCGGGAGCTTCGGCTGGGCGGGTTTGCCGGCGGCCGCGTCCATCGCCTCGTTGGCGAGCCGGTCGGCGTGGGAGTTCTGCGCGCGCGGGATCCACTCGTACTTGACGCGGGCGAACCCGGCGGCCAGCTCCTTGGCCTGCACGGCGAGCGGCTGCATGTCCGGGTGCTTGATCTTCCAGCGCCCGGACATCTGCTCCACCACGAGCTTCGAGTCCATCCGGACGTCCACTGTGGACGCGCCCAGCTCGGCCGCGGCGGCCAGCCCGGCGATCAGCCCGCGGTATTCGGCGACGTTGTTGGTGACGACGCCGAGGCTTTCCTTCCGCTCGGCGAGCACCAGGCCGTCACTGTCCTTCACGACGGCGCCGTAGCCCGCGGGCCCCGGGTTGCCGCGGGACCCGCCGTCGGCTTCGACGATGACGTGCGAGGTCACAGACCCGACTCCACGGTCCGGACCAGGATCGCGCCGCAGTTCTCGCACTGGATGACGTCGTCCTCGGGCGAGCCCTTGATCTCGTTGACGGTGTTGCGGTCCAGCTCCAGCTGGCAGGCGCCGCAGCGGCGGGCGCGCAGCAGCGCGGCGCCGATGCCCTTGTGCTCGCGGACCCGCTCGTACAGCTTGAGCAGCGGCTCCGGGAAGCGCGGCACCAGCTTCGCGCGGTCTTCTTCGCGGCGCGCACGGATCGTGTCGAGGTCCTTGAACGCCTCGTCGCGGCGGGCGGTCGCGGCGACGACCTCGGCTTCGGCCTTGTCGACCTCGGCGCCGGTGCGCTGCGCGTCCAGGCCGAGGGCCTCGCGCTGCTCCATCAGCTCCAGCAGGTCGTCCTCGAGCGCGCGCTGGCGCCGCTCCAGCGACTGCAGCTCGTGCTCGATGTCGGTCATCTGCTTCGCGTTCACCGAGCCGGACGCCAGGAGCTTGCGGTCGCGGTCCTCGCGGGCGCGCACCGACTCGATCTCCTTCTCCTGCCGGGCGATCTCGCGGTCGAGGTCGGACGCGGCGGTCTCCACCGAAACGAGCGCGTCGCGGCGCTCGCGGGCGGTCTTCTCCCCCGCGTCGATCTCGGCCAGCTCCGGCAGGGTGCGGCGGCGGTGCGCGGTGCGCGAGAGCTCGGCGTCCACCTTGGCGAGCTCGAGCAACTGGCGCTGCACGGCGGGTTCGGCCTTCACGGTGCTCCTCTTAATTCGATGTGCGCTCGGCGCGGACGTTCCACGGGTCGGTGCACCGCGTGGAGACGTGAACGTCGACGTTACCCGCAAAGGCCCGCGCCACGACCGCCGAGGCTTGCCCGCACCACGGCCATTCGCTGGCCCAGTGGGTCAGCCCGACCAGCGCGGGCACCGGCCCGGCCGCGGCGAGGTGCTCCCCCGCGGGGTGATGCCGCAGGTCGGCGGTGACGTAGGCGTCGACACCGGCCGCGGTGGCCTGCTTCAGGTAGGAGTCCCCGGCCCCGCCGGACACCGCGACGGTGCGGATCTCCCGGTTCTCGTCGCCCGCCCCGAGCACCCCGGGCACGGTCTCGGGCAGGGCGTCGGCGACGCGCTGGACGAAGACCGCGAACGGCTCCGGCTCGGGCAGCTCGCCGAGGCGGCCGATGCCGGTGACGCCGTCGGCGTTGGGCTCCAGCGGGCCGGTGACGCGGAGCCCGATCGCCCGCGCGAGCGCGTCCGAGACGCCGGGGTCGGCCGAGTCGGCGTTGGTGTGGGCGCAGTAGAGGGCGATGCCCGCGCGGATCATCCAGTGCACGAGCGCGCCCTTGGCGGTGTCGGCCGGCACGCCGTGCACGCCGCGCAGGAGCAGCGGGTGGTGCGCGACGATCAGCTGCGCGCCCAGCTCGGCGGCCTCGTCGACGGTCTCGGCGACGGGGTCGACGCAGAAGAGCACGCGCGTGACGGGCTCGGCGGGATCGCCGCAGACGAGGCCGACGGCGTCCCACGACTCGGCGAGCGCGGGCGGGTAGGCCTGCTCCAGCACGGTGATGATTTCGGATAGTGCGGGCATCCGGGGATCTTCGCATGTACGGTCGCGGGCCATGCGGGTACTGGCGGTGCTCTTCGCGGTGGTTTCCGGTCTCCTCGTGGCGGCCGGTCCGTCCTCGGCTTCCCCCCAGGGTTTGTGGCGGCTCACCGACCTCGCGGCGCAGCGCGTGGCGATCGCCGACCAGGTGGCGGCGGCGAAGTACGGCACGCCGTCCCCGATTGACGACCCGGCCCGCGAGCAGCAGATCTACGACTCGGTGGCCGCCCGCGCCCCGGGCCTCGGCCTCGACCCGGCGGACGCGGTCCGGTTCTTCCGCGCCCAGATCGAGGCGAACAAGCTGGTGCAGCGCGGGCTTTACGCGCGCTGGGACGCGCACCCGTCGGAGGTGCCTTCGCCGCGACCGGACCTGAGCACGATCCGCCCGGTGATCGACCGGCTGAACACGGGCCTGCTGACGGAGCTGACTTCCCCGGCGCGGTCCTCCCGCTCGTGCCCGGCCCGGCAACTGGTGGCGGCGGGCATGGCGGACGTCGTCCACCACTTCGACGCCCTGCACGCGCGAGCCCTGCAGGTGGCGACGTCGGCTACCTGCACGGGCTGACGGAGGCGCCCCGGCGACGTCTGGCCGCCGTCGCCGCGAGCGCCGCGTCGAGCGTCAGTTGCAGTTGCCGCAGCAGCCGCAGCCCTGACCGGTGCACTTCGAGCAGCATCCGTGCATGATCGCTTCCCTTCCGGTTCGCGTCCTCGCTTGATCACGCTAAGTGCCGGTTGTGGGGCGGGGGTACCGCCGAGCGAGCGGGTGACCGGGTGAACCGGCCGGTTACGCTCGCGGACGTGACCCACATCGTCTTCGTCTGCTCGAAAACTCAAGATAGCATCTTTACATGACGAAGACGATCGTCCGGGTCGCGGATCCGCACACAGCAGCCATCTACCTGCGGATCTCCGAGGACCGCGAGGGCCGGAAGGTCGGCGTGAAGCGGCAGGAGATGCACTGCCGGGCGCATGCCAAGCGGCTCGGCGCGAAGGTCGTCCGGGTCTACTGCGACAACGACATCTCCGCGAGCGCGAAGAGCGAGAAGGAGCGGCCGGACTACCAGCGGATGCTCCGGGACGCGGAGGCCGGCCTCTTCGGGATGATCATCGCGTACACCACGGGACGGCTCACCCGTGATCCGCGTGAGTCCGAAGATCAAATCGACCTGGCGCGCGGCTACGGGACCCGGTTCGAGTTCACGCACTCGCCGACGGTCGACCTCACCACCTCGGCGGGACGCCGGATGTTCCGCTGGATGTCGGCCAACGACACTGGTGAGGTGGAGGACATCCAGGAACGCCAGAGCGACCGGAAGCAGCAGCTGATCGCCGATGGCCAGTGGACCGGCGGGCGGCGGCCATTCGGCTACAAGTCCGACGGGCGCCGGATCAAGCGCTCCGAGCAGGAGGCGGGCCTGGACGCGGCGAAGCGCCTGCTGGCTGGGGACAGCGCGCGCTCGATCTGGGGCGCCTGGAACGAGGCCGGGATGACCACGACGGCGGGTAGCCCGTGGGACGGCTCGAACTTCCGCCAGATGATCCTTCGGCCCCGGAACGCCGGCCGGGTGGGCAAGATCCCGGCCGGGACGAAGGACTTCCGGAAGGCCCTGGAGAAGCTGCCGAAGAGCCAGTGGAAGCCCATGTTCGCTCCAGATGACCGCCAGGCCGCCGAGGACCTCTGGGTGGCCCTGGCGCACAAGCTGGCCGATCCGGCGCGAACGACCAACCCGAACCGTGGGCGTACCTCGCTGACCCTCTCGGGCAGCTTCCTCTACCGGTGCTGGTGCGGCGAGCTGGAACGCTCCGGAGGCACCACGGCGGCCGGAGCGCCCCGGTACATGTGCAAGGCCGGACACACCCGGCTGGCCGGGCCGATCGACGAGCTGGTCCGCGCCGTGGTGTGCGCCCGGCTGGACGACCAGGGCGTGAAGCTGCTGCCAAAGACGGTCGACCGTGCGCCGATCATGGAGAAGCTGGCCATGCTGGAGGCGCGAGCCGAGGAGGCCGCCGCACTCTTCGGCGACCCGGAGTCCGGCTACACGGCCGAGCAGTTCAAGGCCACCAACGCGCGCCTACGGCCGGAGATCGAGAGGCTGAAGCGGGAGCTGGCCGAGCTGTCAGACGGCTCGGCGCTGGAGGGCGTCGCCGATGCGCCGAGCCCGAGTCGCGCGTTCCTGGCGAAGACCATCGAGCGCCAGCGCGCCATCATCGGCGCCCTGGTCACCGTCACGATCCTGAAGGCCCCGCGTGGCCGGCACGCGTTCGACCCGGAGACGGTCGAGATCCTGCCCCGGTAGCTCGGCCTCGCCCGGGGTGAGCAGCGCGGTCACGCGCTGGCGCTGCTCGTCGGTGATCGGGGGCCAGGTGGACACGAGCGTGCGCGCGTACTCAGCCAGCGCTTCGCCCGTCATGCCACCAGTCTATTCGAAATAGAGCAGTAAAGCGTCGTTCGGCGTGCGGATCAGAATTCCGATCCCATATGTAGCTGACCTACGCTACCTGCACGGGTAATATCATTCTTCTCCAAGGTCGGCTAACGTTTGTGGTGTCACCAAAACCCCGCCCCACCTGGAGACTTCCATGAGTCTTGTCCAGATCAGCGCTGAGCCTTTCCGAGCCGGTGATCTCCCGAGAGCAGCCCTTCGAACCTACGTTCTCGGCCTGTTCGAAGGTCGCGAAATGCGCACTGCCGAGGTCGCCGAGATGCTCGGCGCGACGGAGGTCACGGCCATGAAAGGCCTGACGGCGCTCGTCGAGCACGGCCTGGCCGTCCGATCGGTGACGTGGCGCGGCTCGCGCCCGATGTCGACGTGGCGTGTCGTCGCTCCGCAGACCGGCGGTGACCAGTGAACGCGGTCGAGCGCTGGCGGCCCGTAGTCGGGTTCGAGAAGCACTACGAGGTCAGCGATCGGGGCCGGATGCGCGAGGTCCGACTGGACGGCTCACGGCGGCTGATGTTCCTGCGCACGAGCAACTGGGGCTACAAGATCGTCACGCTGCGCCCCGGCAGTCGGCAGATGCTGGTCCACCGGGCAGTACTGGCCGCCTTCATCGGCCCGTGCCCCTCCGGCTGGCACGGCTGCCACCGCAACCAGGTCAAGACCGACAACCGCCTGGAGAACCTCCGCTGGGACAGCCCGAAGGGGAACGCGGCCGACACGATCCACTCCGGACGACACGTCTCCGTGGTCATGCGGAACCGGGCCGAGGCTCGCAGGGCGGTGCGCAGTGCCTGACGACGCCTTCGCGACCCTGCGGTGGGTCCGGGACCTCCCGGTCATCCGGGACGGCCAGGGGCGGGCAGACCTGCGGGCTCGGCTGCTGCTGTTCATCTTGGCCAGCTACGCCGACGGCGACACCGGGGAGAACGCCCACCCCAGCAACGAGACCCTGGCCATGGCGATCGGCTCGGACGACCCCCGGGACGCACGCCGGGTCCTGGAGCGTCTGGAGAAGTACCGGCTGATTGAGGAGACCGGGACGAAGTGGCACCGGGGCGGCGAAATCTCGGTCTGGCGCCTTCGGATCGACGATGACGAGCTGCTCGACGACATGGCCGACCAGAACGTCGACGCGGCCAGGTCCAGAAAGGCGACAAGGTCCGAGCGCAACCGCCGGTACTACGAACGCCGGGCTGGCAAGACGCACCAGGATCCGTCTGAAGTGGACCCTGGCGTAGTCAGACGGAAGCAGACCCGTCTTAAGACGGAAGCTGCCCCGACTGAAGACGGAAACAGGGGTGTCTTAAGACGGAAGCAGGGGCGTCCTAAGACGGGGCAAATGGCCCCCGACCAACCAATAGACCAGCCCAAGACGACCAGCCCGGTGGACCAGCCCACGGGACCACACACGTCACCGGCTGCGCCGGGTGACGCGCTCGCCATCCGACCGTCGAGGTTCGGCCGAGGAGTAGCGGGTGCCCGTCGGGCCGAGTCCCTGGCCGCCATCGAGCCCGAGCCCACCCTGGGCGAGCAGCTGATCGACCTGGTCGTCCCCCGGTTGCGCTTGGACCCCGAGGACACCCGCCGGGCGCACACCCTGCTGCTGCGCTTCGCCGACCGGTGGCCCCGATGCCTGGAGATGGCCGAGATCGCCTTCCAGGCGGCCGAGAGCCGCCCGGACGACACCTTGGAGATCGGCTGCTTCGAGGAGAGCTACGACGCGAACTTCGCCATCCCGTTGAACCGACACATCGAGAAGGCCAACCCGGCCGCCTGAGGAGGATCGATGAACCCGAGCGAACCCGTGGTCACCGAGCATCGCTACCAGCTGGCCGACGGCACCGTCCTGGTCGAGCGCGTGACCATCACACCCATCAGCTTCGACGTCCCGGACGACCTGTCCGGACTGGACACCACCGAGGAGAACGACCGATGACGACCTTCCTGGCCACTGCCGGAGGCTCGGCCTTCGGCTCGCTCGTGGTCTACGCCGCGATCTACCGGCACCAGCTGATCGTCGCCGAGCAGCGCCGTGAGCGCGTGATCGGGAGGACGCGATGAACGACGACTTCGCCGAGCTGATCCGCCGGGTGGCCGAGAACCCGCTGGGGCCGGGCGAACCGCAAGAGACGGCCCGTGGCGCCCTGGAGCGCCGGATCGAGTGGCTCGGCACCATCTGGCCGGACTCGCCGCGCAGGGACCGCGTGGCGGCTGCCCTGGACGACCTGACCGACGAGCAGCGCACCGAGCTGGCCGAGGAAGCCGCCGGCCTCGGGTAAGCCCACCAAGTCTCACGCCCCGTCTCACTTGATCGACATCGGTGGGACGGGGCGTGTCCATGCCCAGGTCGCGCGTCTCACCCACGTCTCACCGGGCAGCAGCAACACAACGTGCGCACGCACACGCCTGCGCGCATTACGCGCGACCCACTGATCTACCGTTGGTATCCAGATACCGGCGGTACTCTGATCACGTGACCCATCACAGGCGACCAGGCCAGACCACGGCCGAGGGCTACGGCGCGCAGCACCAGGCCCTGCGCCGTGCGTGGTCGCCGAGGGTCGCCACCGGCCAGGTGCCGTGTGCCCGGTGCGGTGAGGTCATCCGGCCCGGCACACCGTGGGACCTCGGCCACCGGGATGGCACGGGCAAGCGCGAGTACCAGGGACCGGAGCACCGACGGTGCAACCGGCAGGCAGGGGCACAGCTGCGCAACGCACGAGTGCTCGACCCCGAGCCGCAGCCGATGACCAGGTGGTGAGCCGGTGATCAGTTTTTTGAGCCACAGTGGACACCGGTTGATCCACGTCCCTATCAACTTCTCTCTCCCCGGCCTCCAGGACGCCCGATGAGCGCCCCGCAGGAGCTTCCGGACGGGACGGACGTCCACGCCGCCGTGCGCGCGTCTCTGGCCGAGCTGGACACCGAGGACGAGGACCAGGCGGCCGTCGCCTTGGCGCTTCGGCTCGGAATCACGATCGATGGGGAGAAGTCCGGCCGGACCGTGGCCGAACTGGCCGGAAAGCTGCTCGCCGTCCTGGCCGAGCTGGGCATGACTCCCGCTGCCCGCAAGGCGATCGTGCCCCGGTCCGGCCCAGCCGAGCGGTCGCCCAGCCAGAAGGCCAAGGACGAGCTGAAGGAGCGCCGCGCGGCTCGGGGTAGCGCATGACGGCCGCAGCGGTCGAGCCCGAGGTCTATGGCTCGACGACGCCCAGACTCTTCACGCCGCCGCTGGTGAGCGGTCCTCCGGGTCCCTGCGGGTGCGGCTGCGCACTGACGCCCGAGACCAGCTACGGCTTCGATGTCGAGGAGTTCGCCGTCAACGTGTTGGCCCGGCCGCTGGACCCCTGGCAGCGCTGGGCAGCGATCCACGGCGGCGAGTTGCTGCCCGATGGCCGGCCCCGGTTCCTGATCCTGCTGATCCTGGTCGCCCGGCAGAACGGGAAGACCGAGCTACTGGTGATCCTGATCCTGTTCTGGCTGTTCGTCGAAGACCGGAGGTTGGTGCTCGGCACGTCCACGAACTTGGACTACGCGAAGGAGTCGTGGGAGAAGGCCGTCGAGCTGGCCGAGGCGGTCGACGCGCTGGCGGAGGACATAGCTCCCAACGGCATCCGGCGGGCCAACGGTGAGCAGGTGCTTCGGACGATCCACCACGCGCGCTACAAGATCGCGGCGTCGAACCGCAAGGGCGGCCGGTCGCTGACGATTCACCGCTTGGTGCTCGACGAGCTACGCGAGCACGCCGACTGGTCCGCCTACGGCGCAGCGGTGCCCGCCATGAACGCCGTCTCGGACGCGCAGGGATGGTTGATCAGCAACCAGGGCGACGCCCGAGCGGTGGTACTCCACTCGCTGCGCAAGGCCGCACTGGACTTCATCGAGACCGGCGAAGGTGACGAGCGGCTGGGGTTGCTGGAGTGGTCCGCCCCGGACGGCTCGAAGGCCACCGACGTGTCCGCGATCCAGGCCGCCAACCCGAACGTCGGATACCGGCTGTCGCTCTCGAACATCCTCGGCGCCGCTCGCCGTGCCCAGCGTGCTGGCGGCGAAGAGCTGGCAACGTTTCTGACCGAGATCCTGTGCATGTCGGTGCCGATGCTCGACCCCGCGATCGACGCCGGGAAGTGGGCTGACTGCCGGGATCCGGGCGACCTCTCCGCCGTGCGCGGCCGGGTGGCCCTGTGCTTCGACGTCTCGATCGACGGCCGTCACGCGACGCTGGCCGCCGCCGCGCAACTCTCGGACGGCCGCGTGCGCGTCGAGGCGGTCAAGGCGTGGGACGACATGAAGGTGATGCGCCGGGAGATGCGTGCTGTCGTGCGCCAGGTCGGCCCGCGCCGGGTCGGCTGGTTCCCGTCCGGCCCGGCCGCTGCGTACGCCGCCGTGCTCGACGACAACGACCAGGACGGCTGGCCGCCCGAAGGCGTCGAGGTCGAGGGCATCCGCGCCGAGGTGCCGGCCGTCTGCATGGGCTTCGCCGAGCTGGTGGATGCGGGCGATGTGGCGCACTCGGACGACCCGCTGTTCAACGCACAGGTTGGCGGAACTGAGAAAGGACGCCGAGGCGACGCCTGGGTGTTCGTGCGTCGTGGTGCGGGCCACTGCGACGCCACGTACGCGATGGCCGGCGCCGTGCACCTGGCCCGGACCCTGCCCGAGGAGAAGCCCGCCGGTTGGTTCGGCGTGGTGTGAGGAGACCACTGTGGACGAAGTGCTGAAGCAGTTCCGGGCGCTGTGGCCGTCGGCCGCGCAGGTGCTCGGCGTGCTCGCGGTGCTGGCCGGGCTGGTGCTGCTGGTGACCGTGACCGCCGGGCCGGTGTTCGGTGTCGTCGCCGGGCTGGTCCTCGGCGGCCTGGTCCTCGGCGCGCTCGGCGTGCTGCGCGAAGCCGGGAGGCTGTGATGGGGCTCGGGAAGACCTTCATGCGCTCGGCTGTCGCCGAGCAGCAGCTTCGGATGATCGTCTCGAACGGCTGGCGGATCGCCCCGGCCTCGGACCTGATCGGCGACACCGGCTGGGGCCACGCGGGTTTCGTCCGCGCGCTCGGCATCCCCGGCGTCGGCCGGGCGGTGAGCCTGATTTCCGACCTGATCGGCGGCCTGCCGTTCGACGCGTACACCTCGCACGGTCGCGAGGTCGCCGAGAAGGTCACGCCGCGCCCAGTCCTGCTGGAGCAGCCGAACCCTGAAGAGGTCCGGATCGTCAGCATGGCCGCATGGGTGGCGGACTACCTGCTGCACGGCAACGCGGTAGGCGTGTACACGGAGCGAAACGCGCTCGGCGTGCCGACGGCCGTGGTGCCGGTCCCGGCATGCCGCGTCGGCGTCCGCCGGGTCAACGGCCAGACCTACAGCGTGCTGCCCGAGGGCGCCATCGAGTACAGCATCGGCACGCGCACGTTCTCCGCGTACGACGTCTTCCACGTGAAGGGCCTCGCCGAGCCGGGCGAGCTGCGCGGCCTCGGCGTGCTGGAGGCCCACCTGAACGGCCACGGTGCGCTCGACCTCGCCGAGGAGTTAGCGCGCCAGGCGAACAACATCGCGAACGACGGCGTGCCGACCGGTCTCCTGAAGGCGACCAGTCCGGACGTGACGCCGGACCAGCTGCGCACCGCGAAGGCGCTGTTCCTGGAGACGCAGCGGGATCGCACCCTGGCGGCACTCGCGCCGAACACCGAGTTCCAGACGCTCGCGTGGGAGCCGGAGAAGCTCCAGCTGGTCGAGGCACGGAAGTTGTCGCTACTGGAAGTGGCGAACGCCTTCGGGCTGCCGCCGCGCTACCTCGGCGCGTCGTCCGGCGACTCGATGACCTACAGCACCTCGGAGACCGAGGCGATCGAGCTGCTGAAGCTGAGCATCGGCGGCCACCTGACGCGGTTCGAGCAGACGCTGTCCCTGGCGTTCCCGCGCGGCACACAGGTCCGGGCAGACCTCGGCGCGCTGCTGCGCTCGGACACCGCAGCCCGGTACGGCGCCTACAAGGTTGGCATCGACGCCGGGTTCCTGCTGCCGTCCGAAGCCCGCGCGAAGGAAGACGACCTCCCGCCGAAGGAGGGCATCGACGACCGGCCCCGCCCGCAGGAGACCCCGCCCGCCCAGCAGCCTGCGGCCGTGCTGCCGCTCCCGACCCGGAAGGGGAACGCATCATGACCACCCGGACCCGCAAGGCTCCCAGCAAGCGCCAGGCCGCCACGACGCGGCAGGCCACCGAGCAGGAGCCGACTCCGAAGCGGCGCCCCGACCCGCGCGCCGAGGTCGTCTCCGTCTCCGAGTGCATCGTGGACGGCTGCCCGGTGCTGGAGTTCGAGCCCGGCCGAGGGCTGTGCATGGGCCACTTCACCACCCGGCTGGACCTGAGGGAGGTCGCTCGCCATGACTGAGATGCTGACCCGGCAGTTCATGCCGGAACTGGAAGTCCGTTCGTCGGGAGACGGCCGGACCATCACGGGCATCGCCGTGCCCTACGGCCGACCGCAGTACATCGACTCGCGGCTGACCGAGCAGTTCGCCCGAGGTGCGTTCAACGCGCAGCTGCGGGCCGCGCATCGGATCCCGTTCATGCGCGACCACGGTCCGCACGGCGGCAATCTGATCGGCAAGGCCAACGAACTGCGCGACGACGCCGCCGGGCTCTACGGCGAATGGCGCGTATCGAAGACTCCGCTCGGCGACGAGACGCTGGAGCTGGTGAAGGACGGCGCGCTATCCGAGCTGTCCATCGGGTTCCGCGAAGGCCAGAACCGCACGCTGTCCGGCGGGGTGGTCGAGCGCCGAACCGCGACCCTGACCGAGGTCGCCATCGTGATGGCCGGCGCCTACGGCGAGGCCGCCATGGTCGCCTCGGTGCGCGCGCAGTCCACCGTGGACCGGCGAGCCGAGGCCGCGCAGATCCTCGCGCAGCTGCCGGTGCTCTCCGCTGACGCTGAGCTGCTGACCCGCTCCGCGCACGGTGGCTCGAACCTGAAGTACGGCCCCGGCTCACCGTTGTGGAGGTACTGGACCGGGCCGGAGGGCTTCGCCCGCTACGCCGGGGCTGCCGAGCCGTGGACGACGCTCCGGGACGCGCTGCTGAAGGAAGGCGTGCCCGCGACCATGGCCGACGGTCTGGCCACCAACGTCATGCAGGCGACCCCAGCGGGGCGGGCTCTGTTCGCCTCGCACCACGGGAAGCACGCGTGAAGATAGCTCAAGCTGACTTCAACTTGAGCTAGACTTCGATCACCACACCGTGGACGCCGACACCTCAGCCGCTCACCGAAGCTGACACCCCGGCCGCTCGGACGGAATTCCGTTCCGAGCCCGGGAGGACGGCGTCATGCCGAACCCGTACCTGGTCCGGCTGCGCGAGCAGCACGACGCGCTGCGCTCCTCGATCGAGGGCATGCAGACCCGTGCGGCCGAGGGCAACCGCGACCTCACCGAAGACGAACTCCGCTCGGTCACCGAGCAGGCATCGCAGCTGAAGGCGCTGACGGACCAGATCGAGTCCCTGACCGAGGTCGAGACCCGCTCCCGCCGCGTCGGCGAGCTGACCGCGTCGCTGGGCGACGAGCGTCAGGGCGACGCGCAGCAGCTCGGCGGCGAGCAGACCCGCAGCCGCACCACGACCCGCGACCGCGACCCCGGTCACTACCGGTCCGTGGTGGACGGTGGCGAGCGGTCGTTCTTCGCCGACCACTACCGGTCCACGGTGCTGAACGACCAGGACTCGCGCAAGCGGCTCGAAGAGCACATGCGCGCGGTCACGCAGGCGTCCGGCGGAACCGGCATCATCCCGCCGAAGTGGCTCGTGGACGAGTACGACCCGCTGGCCCGCCAGGCGCGCGCCGTCGCGGACATGGTCCGGCGACTGCCGCTCGGCCGCGACCCGCGCCCGCTGACCCTGCCGAAGCAGACGACCGGCACGGACGCGAACATCCTCACGCAGTCGGCCGAGGGCGCCAACACCGCCGGGTGGGGCACCGACCGGTTCGCCACCGACAAGGACACCTTGACGCCGGTCACCAAGGCCGCGTACCAGGACGTCGCCCGCCAGCTGCTCGACAGTTCCAGCCCTGCCGTCGACTCGCTGATCTTCGGCGACCTGCGGTCCGCCTGGGACGCGATCGTGGAAAGCCTGGTGTGCACGGCGATCCTCGCGGGCGGCACGGCGACCGGCTCGACGTTCGCGAACGAAGCCGCGTTCAAGGCCGCCGACGGTGGTGCGATCGACGGTGCGATCGACGCGCAGACCGCCGTGGCCGGCGACCAGCGCGGCCCGGCCGACCTGGTCGTGATGAACTTCCGCCGCTTCGGCGCGCACCGGAAGCTCAAGGACAGCACCGGTCGCCCGCTCATGCCGGTCTCGCGCTACGGCCCGCAGAACGCCCGGGGTGCCCTGGGCAACCTGATGGTCGGCGACCTGGAGGGCATGGACGCGCTGGGTACCTCCGGCATCCCGACGGCCTACGCGGAGAAGTACGCCGTCCTCCGCCGCCACGCGGTCATCCTCGGCGAGTCCGACGTCATCGACTTCACGTACGAGCAGGTCGCGGGTCCCGCTGCCGTCCGGATGGGCATCTGGGGCTACGTCGGCACCCTGGTGCGCCACCCCAACAGCGTCGCGATCATGACCGTGACGGCTGCCTGAACATGACGACGACGTGGCCGCCGCAGCTGGCAGACCTCAAGGCCGACATGGATATCCCTGCCGGGGCATCCGATGACGCGGCTCTTCAGGCGTGCCTTGACGCGGCGGTCACGGTGGTGCAGCGGGTCCGGTGCGATGTGGACTACCGGCCCAACCCGCTGCCCGACGTCCCGGTGCCGACGCCAGACCTGGTGCTCGGCACGCTTCGTCTGGCCGGTCGGTGGTTCACCCGTCGCCGGTCGCCCGAAGCACTGGTGACCCTGGGCGAGCTGGGCACGGCCCGCATCCCATCGTTCGATCCCGACATCGAGCGGCTGCTTCAGATCGGGCGGTTCCGAGGGCCGGTGTTCGCATGAGCACTCAAATCCAGGACGCCGTCGCCGCGCTGAAGGCCGCGCTCGAAGCCGTCGGGCAACTCGACGGTCGGGTGTACGAGAACCCGGCCGCGACGGTCACCGGCGTTGGTGCCGTAATCGCGCCGCCGACGGTGGAGTGGGGCAGCTACGGCCACGACGCCGGGCCCACGGAAGCCGCGTTCGTCGTGCACCTGGTCGTCCCGTTCGACGAGTACGCCACCACCCGGCTCTACGAACTGGTGGAGCCGATGCGGGAGGCGATCGAGGGTGACCCGCTGTTCTCGGTCACCTCGGCATCCCCGGGCCTGCTTCAGCAGGGCGGGACACAGCTCCCCACGTATGCCCTCACGGTCGACGTGGGTTTGTAGGAGGAGGAACCGATGGGCTCGCTCACCGCTCGGCGGCTGAAGCTGCTGAACCTCACGATCGGCACGGTGTCGGTCGAGTGCCAGCTGTCGAGCTGGAACCTGGACCCGGGCGTGCAGGACGGCGACCGGCTCTACAGCTACTGCCCGGACGGCGTGGCGATCGCGGAGACCGACGCCGAGCCGACGCTTCAGGTGAAGACCTACAGCAAGTGGGTGGCCGGCGGATTCGAGGACTTCCTCTGGAACAACCGGGGCGTGGTCGTGGACTTCCAGCTCGATCACCACCCGGACATCGCGCTCGAACACGTCCGCTGGACCGGGCAGGTGCTGATCCAGCCCGCCCCGGTCGGTGGCGACCGGGGCGACCAGGAGATGACCGAGATCACGTTCATGTGCGTCGGTGACCCCGAGTTCTCACGGCCGTAAGGGAGATCTACGACATGGCACGTCAGTCCGTCACCACTCAGAAGATCACCCGGGCCGGGACGATCCCGAGTGCGGCGTCCCCGAACGTGGACGGCGACATCATCGACACCGGCGCGTCGGTGTTCCTGCTGCTGTCCAACACCGGCGGCTCGCCCGCAACTGCCGTCGTGGTCTCCCAGGCAACGTTCGACGGCCTCGCGGTCGACGACCTGACGGTGTCGCTCGCGGCCGGTGCAACGAAGGTGGTCGGCCCGATCTCGCCGGGCACGTTCGCCTTCCCGGAAGGCGACACGAACGCGGGCCGGGCGTTCGTGAACTACACCGGCACCCCGGCCGACATCAAGCGTTCCGTTCTGTCCTACTAGGAGATCGACGATGCTCGACTTGCAGATCACCGGCGACAACGGTTTTGACGCGCTGGTCACCGCGAAGCCGCGTCACATCCTCGCGTTCGAGCGGGCCACCGGAACGAAGTTCTCCGACCTGGAGGACGAAGTGTCGATGGCCACGATCTACCAGCTGGCGCACCTGGTGATGAAAATCCAGCATCCGCAGGAGACCCCGGCGAAGCTGGCCGAGTTCGAGGAGACGTTCGACGTCCTGCCGGTCGGCAGTGACGACGCGCCGGACCCTACCCACGCGGGAGCCTGAACCGGACGGTGATCGCCCTTGCGGTCGCCACCGGCATCCCGCCCCGCTACATCGAAGAGCTGGACGAACGGTCGCTCATCACGATGGCCTGGATGGTCGACCAGCAACACAAGCAAGCCAACGGAAAAGCCTCGGGGACAGGTGAAGTCCCGAGCCGCTACGGCTCCGCCCAGATGTCCGGATAGGCGCGAGGAGGTGCACCCTGATGGCGAAGTCCACGCTCGTCGTGAAGGTGCGCATCGAAGGTGTGCGGGAGATCCTGCGCGCCTTCTCCGTGCTGCCCAAGGACGCACAGAATGCGATCCGGGACCACTCGCAGGCCCTGGCCCGCAAGCTGGCCGTGAAGGCCGTGGTGGACGTGTCCGTCCACGGCGGACCGCAGGGCCCGAATCTGGCGACTACGGTCAAGGCCGTACGTGACCGAGTGCCGGCCATCCAGGTGGGCGGCACTCGCAAGCTCGGTCGCCACCTGGCCCCGGCCTATGGGACGCTGTTCGGCTCGCTGTTCGGCATGAACGGCCGCTCGGGCTGGTTTTCGGCCGCTCGCTACGCCTCGGCGACCGGGCGGCAGTACCGGCCGCACCAGGGCCAGGACGCGTACGCGTTCTTCCCGCTTGTCGAGCGCGAGGCCGCGACGATCTCGCGCGAGTGGCACGCCGCCGTTGACGACGTGGTACGGAAGTTCTCCGAGGGCGGTGCGTGATGGCCATCGGCGAGCGCACCGTCAGGATCAAGTTCGACGGCTCCAGCACGGGCCTGGTCGCGGCGGCGGCCATCGCGAAGGCCGAGATGAAGTCGCTGAGCGACGACGCGAAGAAGCGCACCAAGGCGCTGAACGACTTTGCCAGTGGTGTCGGCAAGGCCGCGCGCGGCGTGATGGACCTGATGCTGAAGGCGTCCACCGCCGCGTCGGTCGCCAACCTGCTTCCCATCGCCATCAACGGGATCATCGCGGCGGCTGGGCTCTTGCCGATCGCGGTCGCTGCTGGGTTCGCGTTCGCGGGCGCGATGATCGCGGTCAAGCTCGGCGCCGACGGCGCGAAGCGTGCGTTCTCCCAGCTGAACCCTCAGGTGACGGCGCTCAAGTCCGCCGTGTCGTCGAGCTTCGAGTCCGCCTTGCTGCCCGCCGTACGGAACCTTCAGGGCCTGCTCCCCAAGACCACCAGCGGGTTCCAGCAGATCGCGACCGCGATGGGCGGTGTGGCCACGAAGGTCACGGGCGTGGTCGCGTCCGCGAAGGGCACCGAGCAGGTCAATACCCTGCTGTCCGGCACGGCCAAGGTGATCCAGAACATCGGTGCGTTCCTGGCCCCGGTGATCGCCGCGTTCCTCCGGATCGGCGCCGTCGCCATGCCGATCCTGGTCCAGCTCACGGGCGGGCTCGGCGCGGCCGGCCAGAAGTTCAACGAGGCCGTGCAGAGCTTCGCCGACTCCGGCGAGCTGGAGCAGTGGATCCGTGGCGCCATCGCCGGGTTCAAGTCGTTCTTCGGCGTGATCGGCGACGTGGTCGGGATCATCTCCTCGGTGCTCGGCGCGATCCAGGACGCCGGGGGCGGGATCGGCGGCTTCATCGGTCCGCTGCTGAAGACCGTGCGCGAGTTCCTGGACTCCGCACAGGGACACGACACCCTGGTCAAGTTCTTCCAGTCGCTCAACACCGTGGCCGGTGTGGTGTCCAAGGTGCTCGGCGCGCTGCTGGCTGCGGTCGCTCCGGCGATCCCGCCACTGGCCTCGGCCTTCGCGGACCTGGCGACGACCATCGGCAACATCCTGGTGCCGGTCATCAACTTCCTGGCCCCGGTGCTGGCGAACATCGCGAACTTCATCGCGCAGAACACCAGCTGGATCACGCCGCTGGTGATCGCCCTCGGACTGTGGGCCGCTGCGCAGTGGGCCTTGAACATCGCGATGGACGCGAACCCGATCGGGCTGGTGATCCTCGCGATCGGCGCGCTGATCGCCATCGTCGCTGTGATCATCACCTACTGGGACCCGATCGCCGACTTCTTCGTGGGCCTGTGGAACACGGTCAAGGACGCCGTGACCGTTGCCGCACAGTGGATCTGGCAGCGACTCGTGGACGCCTGGAACTTCATCAAGGGCGTGTGGTCGGGCGTCACCGGCTGGTTCTCCGGCGTGTGGAACGGAATCACCAACGGCGTGACCACCGCGATGAACTGGGTACGCGACCGGTTCAACGACGCGTGGGGCTTCATCAAGGGCGTGTGGAACGGCGTCGGAAGCTTCTTCTCCGGCGTGTGGTCGAGCATCGGCAACGGACTGAAGGGCGCACTCAACGGCGCCATCCGGCTGCTGAACGGCGCCATCGACGGCATCAACAACATCACCGGCGCGGTCGGCATCCCCTCGATTCCGCACATCCCGTACCTGGCGAAGGGCGGCACGGCCAAGGGTGGTCGCCCGTACATCGTCGGCGAGCAGGGCCCGGAGTTGTTCGTCCCCGGCCAGACCGGCCGCGTGGTGTCCAACGCGCAGACCTTCGGCAAGGCGCAGGTGATCGAGCTGACGATCGACCTCGGCAAGGGCATGAGCGAACGCATCCGGATCGAACTGGACGAGACCGGGCGAGCGACGGCGCGCGCGGCCGGCGCCGGGGCGGGGGGCATGCGATGACCACCACCACGACCTACCTCGACGACCTCGGCCGCGTCCGAGTGGCCTTTAGCGGACTGAGCGCGGACGCCGACTACGCGCTGGTCGAGCGCTCCACCGACGGGATCACCTGGACCACCGTGCGCGGTGGCGACAAGGTCGGGCTGACCGCTGGGGCGGGCAAGCTCGACGACTACGAGTTCGCCGCCGGGGTCGCGAACACGTACCGAGTGACCGCCGTCGACTCGGCGGCGGTACAGCCCAACGGCGCGTGGGCGTTCGTCACGGCCAACAACGCCACCCTGAACCCGCCGCTGCCGACTGGTGTCGTGACCGGCGCCATGATGCTGCTGTTCGTCACCCACGCCAACACCGCAGCCACGATCACCACGCCGACCGGGTGGACGCTGCTCGCCGGTGGTGCCGGGCACATGGCGGTGTTCTACCGCGTCATGGCGCCCGGTGTGACCGCGCCGTCCGTCGCGTTCTCCGGCGGTGCGGCAGGTGACAGCTGCTCCGCGCACATCCGCGCGTGGACGAACGCTGACGCGCCCGTGCACGCCGCGCTTCAGACCAACGCGTCCGCCCAGGACGTGGCCTATCCGGGCGCGACGCTCGCCCAGGACGGCATCGCGTGGGTGGTGCACGAGTGGAAGAAGTCCTCAGCCTCGGGGGCGTCCGCGCCGTCCCTGTTCGGCGACCAGGCAGGCGGGTCGAACACAGCAGGCGCGAACGCCGAGACGAACCTGACGTGGCGCACTGATGCGACCGTCAACATCCGCACCGTCACCGCTGGGACCTCGGTGTACGCCGGTGGCTCGGCCGCCGTGTCCAAGGCCCGGCTGCTGCGCATGACCCGGCGAGTCAACGTCGGCGTGGAGACCTCGGTGATCACGCCGGTCCTGGACTCGGTGTGGATCAAGAACGTGCGCCGGCCTTCGCTGAACCGGAAGGTCACGGTCTCCGGCATCTCCGAGGTTTCCCGCCCGGCGCGCGTAGCGATCATCGATGTGATCGGCCGCACCTACCCGATCGCGATCAACGACGTGCGCGGCTCCCAGCACTTCACCCTGACGGTGACCACGCCGAGCCTGGCTGCCGCCGCCGACTTCGACAACGCGCTCCTCACGGGGCACGCGGTCTTCATCCAGGCGCCCACCGTGTTGTGCGCGATCCCGACCGTGTACGCCACGATCGGCGACACCGCGCAGCGCAAGACATCCGCACGCGGCGTGCGCCGGTACTTCGACCTGCCGGTGACCGAGGTCGCTGCCCCAGCGTCCACGGTGTACAGCGACACCTTCACGATCGCCGACGTGGTGGCCACGTACGCCACGATCGCCGACGTGGTCGCGGCGGTGCCGACGATCTCGGCGCTGATCGACAAGGTCAGTACTGCGGTGGTGATCGTGCCGTGAGGCCCACCACTGACAGCTTCCTGACCGGCCTGCGCGGCTCGCACACGCTGGCATCCCGGTGCACGCTGGTCGCGCCCGGCCAGACCGGCACCTCCCCGAACGGGATCACGATCCCCGGCGTCTCCGACCTCGGGCGGCTGCCCATCTTGACCGGCGACGTGACCACCGACATGACCGCAGATGTTCAGTCCACGCTGGACCTGACGACGCGGTATCCGTGGCCATCCAAGCCGAGCGACCCGGGCACGCCGTACGGCCAGGAGATCTACGTCGAGCGCGGTATCGAGTACGGCACCGGCACACAGGAACTGGTGGGGCTCGGCTACTACCGCATCGACAAGGTCGAGCAGCAGAGCGTTCCCGACGGCGCGATCCGGATCACCGCGTCCGATCGGATGGCGATGGTCCGCGACGCGCGCAACACCGCGCCGGTCCAGTTCGGTTCCGGCGCCTCGGTCGGTTCGGTCATCGACTACGTGGTGGGCCAGGCGGTGCCGGGCTTGGTCACGGTCTACGACTTCGACGCCTACTCGACGCTGCTCGGCGCCGACCACGTGCTCGACGAGGACCGCCTCGGGTTCGTGCAGGACCTGCTTGCCGCCTACGGGAAGTACGGCTACTTCGACTACGCGGGCCGCTTCCAGGTGAAGTCCATCCCGGACCTGACGAAGGCGTCACCGGTGTGGGAAATCAATTCCGGCACGCGCGGCGTGCTGGTCTCGATGCAGCGCACCATCTCCCGGGACGCGGTCTACAACATCGTGGTGGCGCGCGGCGAGCCGGTCGGCGAGCTGCCACCGGTGCAGGCCGTGGTGTCCGACGACGACCCGAACTCGCCGACGTGGGTTGGCGGGCCGTTCGGGCTGGTGCCCACCGTCTACTCCTCGGCGTTCATGACGACGGCCGGCCAGTGCCAGCAGGCCGCCGCCGCGAAGCTGGCGAAGGTCATCGGGCTGCCGTACGCGGTATCGCTCGGCTCGGTCCCGAACCCGGCACTGGAGGGCTGGGACGTGGTCACCGTGTCCTACCCGGGCAACTCCGAGGTGCACGTGATCGACCGCATCACCTACGGCCTGGCGCCCGGGGACTCGATGGGCATCGACACCCGCAAGCAGTACCTGACGCGGAGGGCGGGCTGATGGACGCTCTGGCCTACGCCGTCGCGATGGCCGCCGCGAACGCGGCTGCCGCAACGCCGCCCGGCGGCTCGGACATCGCTCACTACACCGGGCAAATCCTTTCGTGGGACGAATTGACCGGCCTGAATTCAGTGTTGGTCAACGGCGCGACGGTGTCGAACCTGCGTGTGATCCGTGGCGGTATCGGTCTGGCTTACCAGCCGGGCGACACCGTTCTGATCGAGAAGCGGATGTCGCAGTGGTACATCCTCGGCAACGTCGGTGCGCCTGGTGCTGGGGCGGCGAACCAGATCGGCTCAGCCGAGGTCACCACTTCGGAGACAACCGGCTCCACCACGTACACCGACCTGGCTACGCCCGGCCCCTCTCTGACGGTCAACATCGGATCCAGCCGCCGGTGTCTGCTCATGGTCGGTGCCCGAATCAGTTGTGCGGGGACGGCCTCTAACGCGTACATCGGAGGATCGGCTACGGCGAACGTGACCGGAGCCAGCAACATCCCCATCGTGGGAACGGTTTCCCTCGGTGTGCTGGCGCAGACGTCGCCGGTTGCTGGCGGAGTAGGGACGTTCACTCGGAACTTCGTTCTTACGGCGGCAAACGGTCTCAACCAGGGCGCGAACACATTCACCATGCAATACCGGTCCAACTTCGCGAGTCCGGTCTGCGGATTCTCCGAACGCAACATCACGGTCATCCCGTTCTGACGTAAGGAAAGGAGCCCAGTCATGGGCAACACAGGCCGCTACGGCTGGGGCTACCCGGAGGTCACCGACCCGCCGAACCTGTCCCTGTACGTCAAGAACCTCGCGCTGGCCGTCGAAACGACGCTGGGCGCGATCGAGGACCGGCTGGCCGCGCTGGAGCTGTACGGCCTCAAGTTCATGGGCAGCTCGGCTCCGAACACCGACCAGACGATCGGCGTCACCGAAACCATCCTCGACGAGAAGGTCACGTTCACTGCGGTTTCCGGCCGCAAGTACCTGATCATCCACACGGCCGACAACGCGATCGCGTCCGGCTCGCCGACCGGTGCCACGTACAACTACCGGTACGCGGCCGGAGCCACGCTCACGACCGCCGGAACCCTGCTCCACAACTTCGGCGGCCCCACGCCGTCCGGCAACCACTCGACCGACACCCGGCACGTGCTGTTCACGGCGCCCTCCTCGGGACAGTTCACGGTCGGAGCGGGCTACTTCACGAACGGCGGGGCCACGGTCAAGTTCTACGCGAACTGCAAGCGCCTGACCGTCTTCGACATCACGTGAGGGTGCGCCATGACGATCACTCTTCGACGGTCGCGCTCGCCGTTCCAGATCGGCGTGCTGCTAGCCCTGCTGGTCATCTCCGCTGCCTCGGCGGTGTTCTTCGACCAAGTGGCCACCAGCACCGCTCGCGAGCTGGGCTCGACGCTCGGCCGGCTGATGTACGGCGGCACGGCTTTGGGCGCGGGGGTGGCTCTGGTCGGTGTCTGGCGGTCGGGCATCACTGGCCTGCTCGTCGAACGCGTCGGGCTGATCTCGATGGCCTGCTGGGTGACCGGCTACGGGATCGCAGTGCTGATCAACTCCGGTGCGCGCGGGGTCCAGTTCGGCGGCTACATGACCGCCGTCGCGTTGATGTGCCTCTGGCGAGCCTGGCAGATCGGCCGCGAGGCGCGCGAGCTGGCGACGGTCGAGCACCTGGCCGAACAGATCAGCAATGGGGAGGACAGATGAACGACTGGATCCCGGTCATCGTTGCCGCGCTCGGCGGTGGCGGCATCACCGCGCTGGCGGCCCTGCTGCTGGTGCGCAAGCAGGGCCGGAAGCTGACCGCCGAGGCAAAGGTCTCGGAAGCCAGCGCGGCCGACGTGCTGGGCAAGGCCGCTGCCGCACTGGTCGAGCCCCTGACGAAGCAGCTCAAGGATGCCGAGGCCCGGGGCGAGCGGGTGATCGCGCAGGCCGACCGCCTGAGCGAACGGCTCGCCTCGGCGGAGGCCGAAGTGCAGCAGCTGCGCGGCGAGGTGGACCGACTGACCAAGGACCTCGCCGCCGCGCGCGAGGAGAACGAACGGCTGAAGGGCGGGGCCTGATGTCCTGGTACGTGGCGAAGTCCCTCGACGTGCTGCTGGCGCAGCTGAACGCGAAGGCCCCCAACCGGTCCAAGGTGTCCGATGGCTCGATCGGCGACGCCTCGCACTCCGCGCGAGAGAGCGACCACAACCCGACGAGCACCGGCCAGGTGTGCGCCCGCGACTTCACGAACGACCCGGCGGGCGGGTTGGCCGGCCAGTGGCTCGCCGACGCGCTGGTGGCCAGCCGGGACCCGCGCATCAAGTACGTGATCTGGAACCGCCGGATCATCGACAGCCGCGCGGGCCAGCACCCGTGGCAGTGGATGCCCTACAGCGGCGTCAACGCGCACACCCACCACGTCCACGTCTCGGTGTTCGCCGGGGCACTGGGCGACCGTACCGACCCCTGGAACCTCGGCGGCGGCACCAAGCTGTCCGGCCGCCAGCTGCTGAACGGAGACACGCACATGAAGCTGCCCGCCGAGATGAACACTCGCTCTGAGGTCATCGCGCTGCCGCCGGACGCCGACGTGAAGCTGATCTTCGCGGCCAAGACCGTCATCTTCGGCGGCCACATCTACTGCTGGTCGGCCGTGCCGGGCCAGGGCACCGGCGGCGACCCTGTGCAGTGGCGCACCGAGGTCAAGGAGGGCGAGGTGATCGCGATCCCGCGCGGGACGTCGAAGGCGGAGATCACGTACAGCTGCGCCTCGGAGATCGACCTGTACGTGCAGGCGATCGCCTGAACGGCACAGGGCCTGGTTCGCGGCGTCGCGTCGCACCCGGCTGGCGTGGGCCTGTCAGTCGTGGTCGAAGAGGGTCGGCTCACCGGGCAGGTAAGGCAGATCGACCCACACGGTTCCGACCTTGGTACCGATAGGGAAGTCGTCCTTGTCGAAGGTGAAGAGAACGTCTACTCCAGCCTCGATCGCGCTGGCAATATGGATCGCGTCGCCAAGTTTGTACTGCTTGGTGAGGTGCAACTCACGTGCCTGAATGGCGACTTCACGCCCGAATTCGACCGGCACTACACGCGCGCCGCCCACATAGTCCAATACGCGAGCGTCGAGTCCGACGTCGGGGTGCGGGTTTGGGCTTTGTGCTAGGCATTCAACTAGGCTGAAGGTCGAGACGTAGATCTCGAACTGCCCTGCGTCGGCAGCGTCCATGATGCGTTGTACGCGCTCCCAGCCGTCGCCTCTCGCGAAGAAGCGGGTCAGGACACAGCTATCTAAGTAGACGGTGCTGTAGGGGTCAGGCCGTGCCACGCACACCCCCGAGGTAGTCCTTCACCGTCGAGGTCACTGCCTCCTCGGCGACGCCTAAGCCTGATGCGAGGCGCGGAGACTCATCCCGCGATGCAAGGCGAGTGATCGCCCGCAGCTGTAGCGACAGGGGGCGGCCTCGATAGTCTCGGACGAGCTTTCCCCGAGCTTCGACCCGGCGGCCGATGAGGCTGCGCACGTTGTCGAGCTGTGCGGCGGTGAACCTGATAACGACCGACTTGCCGCCTCGCTCGGGCCAAATCCGTGCCTCAAAGCGCTCGTGCACGTTGAGCGAGTCGAGGTGACCTATGACGGAGCCAATGCTTGTGCGGCGAAGAGAGCCAGCTTCACGAAGGTGGTCGCGTGTATCCAAAGTGATGCGCACCTGGTCAACAACCTTGTCGCCGTCTAGGAGTGTGAGTTCGGTGCCTTCATCGGCGAACCCACCTAGATGCGCGGCGGCGTCTCGACCAGCCTGTATCGCGGTGTCGTTCCAGCCCTCAGGGATCTCGGAGTTGTTTTCGGCTATGCGCAGTCCAGCGATCAGGCGCCGGAACGCGTCATCCGTCGTGTCTGGTTCCTGCATCGGCCGGAATGCTGTATCGACGCTGCCGTCGCGCAGATGAGCGAAGCGTACGGCGCCGCCGCCCAGGGCCTTGATCAGTTCGGCGACTTGGTGCAGACCAGTCAGAACCTGAGCAGCGTCCATGTCGCCGGTGTGTCCGTGCACGTAGATGGCCAGTTCCATCGTTTCACCTCCTCGCTCCGCGCCACCATCACATCAGACATTGCGCAGCGTTCGTTACGACAAGTTGAGGATCACACGAACGGACGAGGGATGCGCGACGGAGCTGTGGAACCCGGCCAACGCGCCGATGGAGGGCAGCGCGCCGGCCGGGGGCTCATTGGTGGCCCTGCCTCGTGTGCTGTTGGGGAATGCCGTGCTCGCGGCGGTAGATCGCATCGCAGCGCGGGCACGCAGTCGGCGTGCCGTGGTCCCGACGCTGGCTCGACGGCAGGAACGCGGCGGAGGCGGTGGCGCCGCACAGCATGGTGATGCCCTGGCCGGGCTCCGGGATGCCGGTGAGCCGGGTCCGGTGCCACTCGCCGCCGATGACGGGGTGGATAGTCTCGAAGTCGATGTAGATCACGGCGCTCATCGGGCGCCCCGCTGCGCGTCGAACTGCTCGCGCAGCTCCTTCGCCCTGGCCCAGTCTTCCGGGCTCATCTGGTCGATCGTCGTCGGCTGCTCGCTGGCATCGGCGACGCTATCCGCTTCTTGGTCCATCTCGTCCCACCGCTACTGGTAAGCACGTCTTGACCACTCACAGTGCCATGAGGCGGTGAACTGGTCAAGACAAGCTGACCAGTGGGACACTGGAGCCATGGTGGATCGGACGAGCGGATTGCCCGCGTTCAGGCAGGTGGCTGCGGACCTGCGCGAGAAGATCACCGCAGGCGACTACGCACCGGGCGAGCAGTTGCCGAGCGAGCGCGAGCTGGTCGACTCCTACGGCGTCTCGCGGCCGACGATCCGCGAAGCCGTGAACTTGCTGCGCTCCGAAGGCCTGGTGACGGCGGAGCACGGGCGCGGCGTGTTCGTCCGGCCGCCAGCCAGTATCCAGCGCGTCGCCCGGACGCGGTTGTCCCGCGAGGCCCGGGAGCGCAACCGAGGTGCGTTCCTCGCCGACGCTGCCGCGCGCGGCTTCACGCCGTCCACGTCGGTGAAGATCCGCTTCGAGGAGGCCGACGCCCGGACCGCCGCACACCTGGCGATCGACGAAGGGACCGAGGTCACCGTGCGGGACCGCGTGATGCGCGCCGATGGGCTGGTGGTCCAACTCGCGGTGTCGCGCCTCCCGCGCACGCTCACGCGCGACACCGCGATCGAGCAGGTCGACACCGGGCCCGGCGGTGCGTACGCGCGCCTGGAGGAAGCCGGGCGCCGGATCGGGTCCTTCGCCGAGCACGTCGGCGCTCGCATGCCGACGCCGGACGAAGCGTCGCTCATGCAGCTGGCCGTCGGCGTGCCCGTCATCACCGTAACGCGCGTGGCGTTCGGCGAGGACGGGACGCCGCTGGAGATGAACGACATGGTGATGGCGGCCGACCGCTACGAGCTGTCATACGAGTGGCCAGCCGACTGACGAGCCCGACGACCGCTACGGCGTCAGTTCGGTGTAGCGGTGGACGTAAACCGGGCGTCCCCGGTCGTCGGACTCGCGCGAATAGTCGTACACCGCCGTACCGGGGCGGGGGCGCGTTTCCGTACCCCCCTGGTCGGTGCTGAACGTGATGACGCCCTCAGTCGTGGGGATGCGCAGGACGGCCGGCAGCTCGTCGTCAGGAAGTTCAAGCGTCGCAGGCTGGTAGTTGTCCCTCAAAAGGACCACGGTGATCATCGAGGCTCCAACTGGTTACTCATCGAAACGGTCAGTACGACCATTCCCAGCCGTGCGCGCCGGGTCCGAAGGTGTCGCGGGTCAAACGCCGGGTGTTACGCCGAATTTGCCGATATCAAGGTCGGCAACTTGATCGTTACTTTCCGCTGTTATCTAACGCTCGCCGAACGCCGAAAGCCTGGTTCGCCTAGCCATCGGCGACCTCACGCCCGACGATCGCCAGCTTGGCGGGCTCCTGGCGAAGCTCGGCGAGCACCTGGCGGATCTCGTGCTGGCTGGCGCTGAGCTGGCGAGCGAGCGCCTGACGACCGGGCGCACGTTGGCCGGTTGCCTTCGCCGCCGCCAGGGCCTCCTCGACCCGTTCCCGCAGCGGCGGTACCTCCTGGCGCACGTCTTCGCTGGTCACCAGGTCGTCACCAGCCATCGGGCGCAGCTGGTCAGCTTCCTGGTGCAGCTCCTGGCGGCCTAGCTCAGCCTCAGCAGGCGCCGCCGGTTCGTTGGCGGCGGCCGGGCGGATGAGGGACACGACCAGTTCGTAGGCGATAGCGAACGCCAGCGGAGGCCAGGCGGCCACCACCTTGTTCACCAGGTCGGGCCCGGCGCTCGCCACGTTCGCCACCAGGCTCACCAGGACGCCCACGACGACCGCCAGCCACGCCAGGCCCGGCGCCGGGTTGCCATCGCGGCGGGCGCGGAGGATCACCAGGCTGGCGACGACCAGGAGCCCGTCAACCGACAGCGGGACGAGCCAGGAGAGCCACGTCTCGCCGTGCTTCGCTGCCAGGTCGCGCATGTGGGTGTAGGAGGCGACCGCTGCAACGAACGCCACCAAGGCGCCGAAGACAATGCCGCTCGTGCGGAAGCCATCGGTGGTGGTGTCACGCTTGCTCACGCTGCCCCCTGCTCGCCCCGGGCGGCTCGGACGCCGCGCAGCCATGTCCGCTCGGTCGCACTTGCCCCGCCCCAGATCCCGTAGGGCTCGGCCGCGTTCAGGGCGTAGGCGAGACATTGGGCCCGGAAGTCGCAGGTCTCGCACACCCGCAAGGCTGGCGCGGCGTTGTGGCCTTTCTCCGGGTGAAAGATCTCGACGTCGGTCTCTGCGCACCGGCCAGCCGAAGGGGCGGCCACGTGGCCGAGGTGGTCCGCCTCGGCGAGCAGTTCGAGGAGCTGCGCCCGGCGGGCGGCTCGGCGCGGGGTGCGGCTGGTGGTCATCAGCGGTTCCACCCGGCCTCGACCTCATCCGGCGTGACACCAGCGTGCAGAGCCTTGGTCACCCGCCCGGCGAGCCGCACCGCCGCCTCTCGGACGTCGTCGTCGGGGCCGCGCCCGCCGCCTGTCCGCAGCTGGAGGAGGTACCGCAGGACGCGGCTGGTGTCGTTCGCTTCGGTGATGTTCACGGCTACGCTCCCGGAGTGCCTGAAGAAAAAGTGTTGAGACTGGTCTTCGTCTGCTCCGGCAACATCTGCCGCTCCCCCATGGCCGAGCTGGTGTTCCGGGCCAAGCTCGAGGAGGCCGGCCTCGGGGACGCCGTCCGCGTCACCAGTGCCGGCACCGGGCCGTGGCACGTCGGGGAGCCCGCCGACAAGCGGGCCCGGGCGACGCTGAAGGCGCACGGTTACCCGACCTCGCACGTGGCGTCCGAAGTCTCGGACGAAGACCTCGCCGCCGATCTGCTGCTGGCCGCCGACGAAGGGCACGCCGGGTTCCTGCGGTCGCGGGCCGGTGATCCGGAGAAGGTGCGGCTGCTGCGGTCGTTCGACCCGTCGGCCCCCGAGGGCGCCGAAGTCCCCGACCCCTACTACGGCGGTGACGACGGCTTCGAGGACGTGCTCGGCATGGTCGAGCGCGCGGTGCCCGGTTTGCTCGATTGGGTGCGTTCGCGGGGGTAGGGATCACACGTGGCCGAGGTCGGCGGGCAGCCGCGGCGGGACACGGCCTACCGTGGTGGGGTGCGGTTGCGGTTCCTGCTCAAGCCCGGGTGGCTGGCTCTGACGGTGGTGGTGTTCACCTTCGCCATCTGCTGCTTCACGCTCCTCTCACCCTGGCAGTTCAGCCGCAACACCGAGCGCGAGCAGCAGAACGCCGCGCTCGAGACGTCGTTCAAGGCCGACCCGCTGCCGCTCACCCAGCTGCTGCCGCCGGGGAGCGTCGTCGGGCCGAAGACCGAATGGCACCTCGTCTCCATCACCGGCCGGTACCTGCCGGACAAGGAAGTCGTCGCGCGGCTGCGGACGGTCCAGGGCGAGGGCGCGTTCGAGGTGCTCACCCCGCTGCAGACCACCGACGGCACCGTCGTGCTGATCGACCGCGGCTACGTCCGGCTCGACAGCAAGTCCGGCGTCCTGCCCTTCGCGCCGCCTCCGCCCGGCACGGTGACCGTGACCGCGCGGGCCCGCGCGGACGAGACGGACCCGAAGAACCGCGACGCGTTCGCCGACGCCTCGACCGGCGGGCGGCTGCAGAGCTACGTCGTCGATTCGCGGGTCGTCGCGCGGGCCGGGAAGCTCGACATCCGGCCGGGCTACTTCCAGCTCGACACCGGCCAGCCCGGCGTGCTCGGCGCGCTGCCGCTGCCGCAGACCGACTCGGGGCCGTTCCTGTCGTACGCGCTGCAGTGGATCGCGTTCGGCGCGATGGCGCTGCTCGGCTGGCTGTACTTCACCGTCCGGGAGCTGAAGCCGGGTGGCGCGCTCGACGCGTCGTCGCCCGAGAAGCCGGAGAAGACGCGCCGGAAGTCCGTCGCGGAGATCCTGGCCGAAGACGAGCTCGCCGAAAGTGGCCATCAGAAATAAGCCGGAAATGGCCCTTCGACACGGCCACTTGCCCGGGTGACACTGCGGGCATGCTGATCCACCCGTGGGACGCCGCCGACGACTCCGAATGGCGGGAGTGGCTGTCTTCGCACGACTTCGGCCAGCTGATCGCCGGCGGCACCGGCCGCGACCTGCCGGTGGTGACCCCGGCGCACTTCGCGTTCGACGGCGACCGGACGGTCGTCACGCACCTGGCGCGCCCCAACCCCATCTGGCCGTTGCTGGAGGAGCACCCGCGAGCGCTGCTGACGGTGGTCGACGACTACACCTACATCCGCGCGGACTGGAACACGACCGCGGACCCGGCGCACGGCGTGCCGACGTCGTACTACGCGACGGTGCAGCTCGAAGGCGACGTCCGGCTGGTCGACGACCCGGCGGCGAAGGCGGCGCTGCTGGACAAGCAGCTGCGGCACTTCGAGCCCGACGGCGCGCGGGCGCCGGTGAGCGCCACGGAGGCGCCCGACCGGCGACTGCTGCCGGGGATCCGCGGGATCGAGTTCACGATCACCGGCGTCCGGGCGAAGTTCAAGTTCGGCGGCAACAAGACGGCCGAGGACCGGGAGCGGATCGGCGCGCGGCTGGCGGCCCGGGCCGGCCGGCTGGACGCGGCGGCACTGACGCAGCTGCGCCGCCGCGGCTGAGCCCGCCGGCCGCGCTCCCCCTCAGCTGCCGCAGGCCGCGACCGGCTGCACGGCCAGGTCGCCGTCGATGCTCTCGCCGGTGGCGTGGTTCACCGCGTGCACGGTCATGTGCTGGACGGTGCCCGGCTGGTTGGCGGTCGGGTGCACCTCCCGGATGCCGGTGGTGGCCGAGACGTCGTCGCCGGTGAAGAAGACGAGGCCGTTGTCGGCGAAGGCGATCGTCCAGACCTGACCGGCGACGTTCGTGTGGATCTCGAACTCCTCACCGACGACGAACGAGCCGCCCGGGCCGTCGTCGTCGTGCTTGGACTTCAGCGTCCACGGGGTGCCCAGGGTGCCGACGTCGTCGGCTTCGTAGGTGGGACCGCAGCGCCGTCCGCCGGCCTCGGCGTTCCCGGTCATGACGAGGGTGAGCAGGCTCGCGGTGACGATGCCGACCGCGATGTGCTTGTACCGCACGGATTCCTCCCGAGTGTCTGCGAGCGTCTACGCCCGTCGATACGCGGAAGGGTTACGAAGTGAGCGGGGAAGACCGCGCCGGCAGCCGAGCCCCCGCCCTATCCCTGGGGGCGGCCCCTGGGCCAGTCTATCGGCGCCCCCAGGCAAAACCTCCCCAGCGCAAGCGAAATCGCCCGGTTGTCCACACCCGGCCGGTCTTGTGGACAGCTCAGCGCGACCGGCGCCGCAGCCCCGCCACCGCGGCCAGCAGCACCGACGTCACCGCCGCCAGCCAGCCCACGACCCGGGACAGTTCCACCGCGCGGGTCACGTGCCCGGCGTCGGGGTTCCGCCCGACCCCGAGCACCGGCAGCTCGGCCACCCCGTGCGGGTACACCGTGCGGCCGCCGACGCGGATCTCCAGTGCGCCCGCGAAGGCCGCCTCCACGCGGCCCGCGTTCGGGCTCGGG
>NZ_JAAGNB010000001.1:0-54501 GCF_010550475.1 Amycolatopsis sp. SID8362 | reverse complement strand
GAAACGGGCTGCACCACCGGCGGGTCGACGTGCACCGACCGGACCTTGTCCGAAGCGGGTCGCACGCCGCCGTCCGGCGTCACCGCGACCGCCGCGCCGGCGACGTCGAGCACGCCCGGCGTGACACCGGGCGCGGCCAGCTTCAGCGACTCGGGGTCGGACAGCGACTGCGTCGAGAGCAGGTTCGTGCCGCTCTCCTGCGCGTACTCGTTCAGCGCCTGCTGTGCCTGCGCCTTGGCGTTGTTCGCCGCCTCGACCTGCCGGGCGTGGTCGGTCTCGAAGCCGATCAGGGACAGCAGCAGCCCGTCGGTCAGCGTGTAGCCGCCCGCGCCCTTCCGGACGGTTTCGGCGTCCGGCAGCTTGTACTTGGTGCGGTTGAAGGACTCGCCCTGCTCGAAGACCATTTCCGCGGCGTGCGCGACCTTCGTGGTGGCGTCCTGGGAGAACCCGGCCTGCTCGGTCAGCACCTGGCCGGCCGCGCCCCCCGCCTGGCTCTGCCACTCGACGCCGAGCTTCAGCAGCTGCGCGCGCAGCGTCTGGTCGGTGTGGGCGAGCGCGGTCGCGACGGCCTTCAGCGCGTCGACGGCGGTACCGATGCTGCCGGTGCCGTCGCCGTTGACGATCCGCGTGATCTGGTCGGCGATCGCGGTGTTGGTCCAGCCGTCGAACCGGTGGTTCTGGATCCCGGCCGCGAGCTCGGAGAATTCCACGCGCCCTCCCTAGTTGCGTGCTTTCAAGGTCTGCAGCGCCAGGTCGGCGGCGTGCGCCGACATGTCGCACAGCTGCGGCTGGGTGAGTTTGCCGCGGGTGATGGGGAACGTCCGGATGGTCAGCGTCCGGCCCTTCGCGACGCCGACGAGCGTGGTGCAGTCGGCCGGGTCGGCGGCCGCGCGGTAGCTCGTCAGCGCCGGGTAGCCGCCGATGGCCTTCGGTTCGGTGGTCATGCTGTTCTTGCGCCGGGCCCCGGTGATCCACTCGTCGAGGTCGGCGGTCACCGCGCCGACCTGGTAGCCGTGGAAGGGCTCTTCGCGGTCGGCGTCGAGCACGCAGACCGGCCCGTCCGCGCTGTCGGCCTGCCGTGGCGTGCTGCTGATCTTCATCGCGTCCAGCTGCACCTGCGGGAACAGGTCGCAGAGGTCGACGCCCTGCAGCGGCAGGTCGGCCGGGCGCTGGGGCAGCTGGGCGGCCTTCGCGCTCTGCGACGCCGCGGTGGCGGCCGTCTCGACGGGGTACGGGGTGCCGTCCTTGTCCGCCGAGCAGCCGGCGAGCGCCGCCGTCGCGAGCACGCCGCCGGTGAGCAGCACCGCGCTGCTACGCACCGTGCTTGCCGCGGTCACCGAACACCGCCGCCTTTTCTTCGTCGCTGACCTTGTAGTCCTTCGCGGCGTCGCGCAGCTGCGACACCAGCCGCTTGAGGCCCGCGACGTACTCGCGGACCTGGCCGGCGTAGGACCGGTCGCCGTCGGCGATCAGGCGGTTCCACGCTTCGATCGACTGCGTGCTGATCACGTCCGCCGACGGCGCGTCGACCCGCAGCTGGTCCAGGCGGGTGATCAGCTGGTCTTCGAGGGCGTTGGCCTGCTCTTCGACGATCCGGGCGACGTCCAGGAGCTTGTCCGGGCGGACCAGGACGTCCGCCACGCCCGGCGCCACCGGGACGGCTGGGCTCAGGTCGTACGAGGGTCCTGACATGCTCTCCCCTGACGTCATACGGACAGTGACCGGCCGGCTTCTCGTCGAGGCTACCAACGCGGGTGTGGCGGCAGCCTGAGTTTGGACGAAGATCGTGCCCGGCCGGTTCCCGTGAAATCAGGCGCGTTGCTTCGCGGCGGGAGCGCCGACCTCTCCGTTGGCCGCCTTCAGCGCGATGTCCGTGCGGTGGTGCGACCCCGCGAGGTGCACCTTTTCCACGGTTTCGTACGCGTGCTTGCGCGCCGACTTGAGCGTCTTGCCGGTACCGACGACCGACAGCACGCGGCCGCCGGAGGAGACGACGGCGCCGTCGTCACGGCGGCGCGTGCCGGCGTGCAGCACGCCTTCCAGCTCGGCTCCGGTGATGACGTCGCCGGTGCGCGGCTTGCCCGGGTAGCCGTCGGCGGCGATCACGACGGTGACCGCGGCGCCCCCGGCCCACTCCAGCGGCGGGTGCTCGGCGAGCTTGCCGGTGGCGGTGGCGTGCATCAGCCCGGCGATCGGCGTGCGCAGCAGCGCCAGCACGACCTGGGTCTCCGGGTCGCCGAAGCGGCAGTTGAACTCGATGACCTGCGGGCCGTCGGAGGTCAGCGCGAGCCCGGCGTAGAGCAGGCCGGAGAAGGACGCGCCGCGGTTCACCAGCTCGTCCGCGACCGGCTGGACGACTTTCTCGACCAGTTCGTCGACCAGGTTTTCGGGCGCCCACGGCAGCGGCGCGTACGCGCCCATGCCGCCGGTGTTCGGGCCGGCGTCGTCGTCGCCGACGCGCTTGAAGTCCTGCGCGGGCAGCAGCGGGACGACGGTGTTGCCGTCGACGAAGCAGAACAGCGACGCCTCCGGACCATCCAAAAAGGACTCCAGGAGCACCGGGTGGCCGCCGTCGAGGAGCATGATCGCGTGCTTGCGCGCGACGTCGTAGTCGGTGGTGACGACGACGCCCTTGCCGGCGGCGAGCCCGTCGTCCTTGACCACCCAGGTCGGCCCGAAGCGCGCGAGCGCGGCGTCGAGGCGGGCCGGGTTGTCGACCACCTCGCTGCGCGCGGTCGGCACGCCCGCCGCGGCCATGACGTCCTTCGCGAACGCCTTCGAGCCTTCGATCCGGGCCGCCGCGGCCGACGGGCCGAAGCAGGCGATCCCCACCTTGCGCACGGCGTCGGCGACGCCGGCGACGAGCGGGACCTCCGGCCCGACCACGACGAGATCGGCCTGCCAGCTCTTCGCGAGCGCGGCGACCGCCTCGGGGTCGGCCGCCTCGACACCGAGCTGCTCCGCCACCGAAGCGGTGCCGGCGTTGCCAGGGGCACAGGCCAGCGCCGTGACGGCGGGGTCGCCGGAAGCCGCGAGGACGAGGGCGTGCTCACGAGCGCCGGAGCCGATTACCAGTACGCGCACGCAGCACAGCGTATCCGGCCGGGTTCCCGCCGGACATTTCGCCGCCCCAGGCACGGCGGGTGAGGGCGCTCGCGCGGTCCGTGACGAGCCGGGGTGCGGGGCGGATGTAGTGAATGACTCATTCATGTCGTCCGGCGAGGTGAGTGACTCATTCATGACATCGCGGGCCGCCGGACCGGCCGCACGGGTGGCGGCGCCGGGGTCCGGAAGTAATGAACGACCCTTTCACCACGTCCGGCGAGATGAACGACCCGTTCATGGCATTGCGGAGCGCCGCACACACCCGGACGAGCAGGAGTCCACGTGTCGTTCACCGTCCTGTTCGTCCGGATACCCCCGCGAGACGCTTGCGGCATCGAAGGTGACGCGGGTAGTCAGGGCACACCCTGTGTGAAAAGAGGTCACCAGATGAAGCGCAAACGTGTGGGTGTACTGGCATTGGCCGGGCTGGCGTTGCTGAGCGTCACCGGTATCGCGAGCGCCGCGGCGAGCGGGGGGTCCGCCGATGCGGCCGCGCACGGGCGGGGCCACGATGACCCCGTGATCATCGGACACCGCGGCGCGCCCGGGTACCGGCCGGAGCACACCCTCGCCTCCTACGAGCTCGCGTACCGGATGGGCGTCGACTGGGTCGACGTCGACCTCGTGCCCACCAAGGACGGCCAGCTCGTCGCCCGGCACGAGCCGGAGATCGGCGGCACCACCGACGTCGCCAGCCATCCTGAGTTCGCGAACCGGAAGAAGACCGTCGTGCTCGACGGCGTCAGCACCACCGGCTGGTTCACCCAGGACTTCACCCTGGCCGAGCTGAAGACGCTGCGCGCGGTCGAGCGGATCCCGGCGAACCGCCCGCACAACACGCTCTACAACGGCCGCTACCAGATCGCCTCCTACCAGGAGGTGCTCGACCTGACCAAGCGGCTCGGCCGGGAGCTGCACCGGACGCTGGGCACCTACCCCGAGGTCAAGCACTCGACGTTCTTCTCCTCGATCGGCAACCCGACCGAGCCGAAGCTGGTGGCGCTGCTCAAGCACAACGGCCTCGACCGGCCGGACGCGCCCGCGATCATCCAGTCGTTCGAGGTGTCGAACCTGATCGAGCTGCACAAGCAGGTCCGGACGCCGCTGCTGCAGCTGACCTCGGCCAAGGGCGCGCCGGCGGACTTCGTCGCGAAGGGCGACAAGCGGACGTACGCCGACCTCGTGACCCCGCAGGGCCTGCGCGACGTCGCGAAGTACGCGAAGTACCTCGGTCCGGAGAAGGGGCAGATCATCCCGCTGGACGCCGCCGGGAACCTGACCACGCCGACCGCGCTCGTCGCGGACGCGCACAAGGCGGGCCTGAAGGTGCAGCCGTACACGTTCCGGAACGAGAACCCGTTCCTGCCGGCGAACCTGCGTTCCTCGGCCGAGCCGGACGCCTACGGTGACGTCTTCACCGAGGAGGCCGCGTTCTTCAAGGCCGGCGTCGACGGCTTCTTCGCCGACCAGCCGGACACCGCGCTCGAGTCGCTGCACGCGTTCCTGGGCCGGTAAACCGCTGGCCGCGAGGGGCACCCTCGGGGACGCTGAGTCCATGAAGGTGCCCCTCACGGACTTCTCCGGTGTGGTGCTGGTCAGCCGCGGCGAGGAGACGCTCTTCGCCGAGGCGGCCGGCTACGCGCACATCGCGTACGGCGTGGCGAACACGGTCGGCACGAGGTTCGCGATCGCCAGCGGCACCAAGGGTTTCACGGCGCTGGCCGTCGTCGGCCTGATCGCCGAGGGACGCCTCGGACTCACGACGAACGCCCGCGAAGTCCTCGGCGCCGACCTCCCGCTGATCGACGACGGCGTGACCGTCGAACACCTGCTGACGCACACCTCCGGCATCGGCGACTACTGCGACGAAGCCGAAGATCCGCCGCCCACGCCCCTGCTCGCCACGTCGGCGGACTACCTCGCCGCACTCGACGGCTACCCGCAGAAGTTCCCGCCGGGCGAACGGTTCCACTACAACAACGGTGCCTTCGCCGTCCTGAGCCTGATCGCCGAACGGATCGCGGGCATACCTTTCGCCGAGCTCGTCCGGACCCGCGTGACCGAACCCGCCGGCATGACCGACACGGCGTTCCTCCGCTCGGACGCGCTGCCCGCCCGGACCGCCACCGGCTACCTCGAAGACGGCCGCACCAACGTGTTCAGCCTCCCCGTGGCCGGCTTCGGCGACGGCGGGATCTACAGCTCCGCGCCGGACTTCAGGAAGTTCTGGCCCGCGCTGCTCGACAGCCGGATCGTGCCCCGCGAGTGGGTCGGGCGGATGCTGCGCGGCGAGCGCTACGGCCTCGGTTTCTGGCTGCCGCGCCCCGGCGTCGTCCGGTTGGAAGGTGGCGACCACGGCGTCTCGTTCCGGAGCGACCACCAGCCGTCATCGGGCGTCACCGCGACCTTGATCTCGAACGACCACCGAGGTGGCGGGCCCCTGCTGGAGCAGCTGGGCGAGTTCTTGACGAAGGCTTGACACCCCTCGGGACCGGGGCTACCTTCGGCGAATTCAATGGTCTGGCCGCATACCTTTCAAGAGGTGCCCGAATGGACGTTTCCGACCAGCAGACCACTCCCGACCACGCTGACGAAGACAGCGCCCGCCTGCACCAGCTGGGGTACGCGCAGGAACTCAAACGGACGATGTCGGCGTTCTCGAACTTCGCCGTCTCCTTCACGATCATTTCGATCCTCTCCGGCTGCCTGACGCTCTACGGCTTCGGCATGAAGACCGGCGGCCCGGCCGCGATGATCTGGGGCTGGCCGCTGGTCGGGGTGTTCGTCATCCTGGTCGGCCTCGGCATGGCGGAGGTCTGCTCCAGCTACCCGACCGCGGGCGGCCTCTACTACTGGGCGGCGAAGCTGGCGCCGAACAAGTCCGGGCCGGTGTGGTCCTGGTTCACCGGCTGGTTCAACCTCATCGGGCAGATCGCCGTCACCGCGGGCATCGACTTCGGCGCGGCGCTGTTCCTCAACGCCTTCCTCGACCTGCAGTGGGGCTACGCCGCGACGCCGGGCCACACGATCCTGCTGCTCGCGATCATCCTCGTGGTGCACGGCCTGCTGAACACCTTCGGCGTCCGGATCGTGGCGATCCTCAACAACGTCAGCGTGTGGTGGCACCTCATCGGCGTGCTGGTGATCGTCGGCGTGCTGGTCTTCGTGCCGGCCAAGCACCAGGACGCGTCGTTCGTCTTCGGCAGCTTCGTGAACCAGACGGGCTGGGGCTCGACGTTCTACGTGTTCGCGCTCGGCCTGCTGGTCGCGCAGTACACGCTGACCGGGTACGACGCCTCGGCCCACATGACCGAGGAGACGAAGAGCGCGGCGACGGCCGGGCCGCGCGGCATCGTGATGTCGATCGTCGTGTCGCTCGTCGCGGGCTGGATCCTGCTGATCGGCCTGACGTTCGCGATCCAGGACTACGACGGCGCCGTCGGCTCGGCCACCGGCGTCCCGCCCGCGCAGATCTTCATCGACGCGACCGGCGCCGTCACCGGCAAGTTCCTGCTGCTGATCTGCATCGGCGCGCAGCTGTTCTGCGGCATGGCGTCGGTGACGGCGAACTCGCGGATGATCTACGCCTTCGCCCGCGACGGCGCGATCCCCGGGTCGGGCTTCTGGCACAAGATCAACAAGCGCACGCAGACGCCGACCAACGCCGTGTGGCTCGCCGCGGGCGGTGCGCTGGTCCTGGCCCTGCCCTACCTCTGGAGCGCGACGGCCTACGCGGCGGTGACGTCGATCGCGGTGGTCGGCCTCTACGTGGCGTACGTGATCCCGGTGTTCCTGCGCGTGCGGCGCGGGGACTCGTTCGAGCCGGGCCCGTGGACGCTCGGCAAGTGGGGCAAGCCGGTCGGGATCGTCGCGACGATCTGGGTCGTGCTGATCTTCTTCCTGTTCATGCTCCCGCAGGTGTCGCCGGTGACGGTGGATTCCTTCAACTACACGCCGATCGCGTTCCTGGTCGTGCTCGGCGGCGCGGCGCTGTGGTGGGTGCTCTCGGCCCGCAAGTGGTTCAAGGGCCCGAAGGTCCAGGGGTCCGAAGCCGAACTCGCCGCCGTGGAACAGGAACTCAAGGACCTCGCCTGACGCTCGCTCGAAAGTCCGTGAAGGCCTCCTTACCGGTCATAAATGCCGGTAAGGAGGCCTTCACGGACTTTCACATGGTGGCGGGGCGGGACTCCGGGGTGGGGGCGGGGGTGGTGGCCGGGGAGTCGTGGCCGGGGCGGACCAGCGTGACCGCGGCCGCGCCCAAGGCGCCGACGCCGGCGAACGCGTAGAAGCCCCACGGGTACGCGATTCCGGCCGTCAGCAGCGCGCCACCCAGGAGGGGTCCCGAGATCGCGCCGATCCGGCCGATGCCCGCGGACCAGCCGAGACCGGTCGCGCGGATCGCGTCCGGGTAGATGCGGCCGATGTACGCGTACACCAGCACCTGGGCGCTGAACACGAAGCAGCCGGTCAGGAACACCGCCGCGTACAGCCCGGCCGCCGGCAGCTTCACGCTCAGCAGCGCCAGGAACACCGCGCCCGCGACGAACCAGATCCGGGCCGACGGGCGGATGCCGACGCGGTCGGCGACGCGGCCCGCGACGAGCAGCCCGGCGATGCCGCCGACGTTCAGCGTCAGCAGCAGGCTCAGCGCGGCGCCGAGCGGGTAGCCGGCCTGGCGCATGATCTCCGGCAGCCAGGTGTTCAGCCCGTAGACCAGCAGCAGGCCCATGAACGACGTGACCCAGAAGGCGATCGTCGCGCGCAGCAGCCCGCCCCGGAACAGACCGGCGACGGCGTGCCCGGCCGACCGCTCGGTGTCGCGGACCCGCTGGAACGACTCGGACTCCGGCAGGAACTTCAGCATCAGCGGGATCAGCACCACGGCCGGGATCGCGCCGGCGACGAACATCGCGCGCCAGCCCAGCGGCGAGATCAGCACGATGCCCAGCAGCGCCGTCAGCACCGCGCCGACGTGGTAGCCGGTCATCACCGTGGTCGTCGCGCTGCCGGACTTGCCGTGGCGCGCGTACTCGGTGACCAGCGTGATCGCCGTCGGCAGGCAGCCGCCGAGGCCGAGCCCGGCGACGAAGCGCAGCAGGCCGAAGACGAACGTCGAGGGCGCGAACGCGCACAGCAGCGTGCACAGCGAGAACAGCGCCACGGAGATGATCAGGGACTTCCGGCGCCCGATGACGTCGGTGATCGTGCCGATCGCCAGGCCGCCCAGCATCATCCCGGCCAGCCCGACCGTCGACACGACCGACGCCGTGCCTGGGGTCAGGCCCCAGACGTGGTCGCGGAGCAGCACGGGCAGCACGGTGCCGAGCACGACCAGGTCGAACCCGTCGAGCAGGACGGCGGTCCAGGCGAGGGGCACGACCCAGGAGCGGGTGCCAGGGGACATGGGGAACCTCCGGATGTGCGTCGGTGCACGTGATCCGCACAGGTGTGCGGATTGCGCACAAGTATGCACGGGGGGGTACGACGTAATCCAGCTCACTTCCACTGAGCGGAAGCCGAGCGCAGGCCTTCTACCTGCGGGAAGATCACGCGCGTGGAGATCCTGACGCTGATGGGCGTGCTCGCCGGCTCGCTCGCGCTGACCGCACTGGCCCGGCGCTACAACCTGTCCGCGCCGCTGCTGGTGGTCCTCGTCGCGCTCGGGGTCGCGCTCATCCCCGGCGTGCCGCGGTTCGAGCTCGAACCGGAACTGGTCCTCACCGTCGTCCTGCCGCCGCTGCTCTACTCGACGTCGCTGGAAAGCTCGCTGACGCACTTCAAGCGGGCGCTGCGGCCGATCGTCGCGCTCGGCGTCGTGCTGGTGGCGGTGACCGCCGTGGTCGTCGCGCTCGTCGTGCACCTGCTGCTGCCGGACGTGCCGTTCGCGTCCGCGCTGGTCCTCGGCGCGGTCGTGGCGCCGCCGGACGCGGTGACGGCGGTGGCGATCGGCCGCAAGCTCGGCCTGCCGCGGCGGGTGATGACCGTGCTGACCGGGGAGAGCCTGGTCAACGACGCCGCCGCGCTGACGCTGTACAAGGTCGCGCTCGCCGCCGTCGCGGGCACCGCGGGCTCGGCCGGGCACGGGTTCGCGGTGTTCGGCGTCGCGACCGTGCTGGGCATCGGGGTCGGCCTCGCGATCGGCGCGCTCGTCGTGCTGATCCGCCGCAAGCTCGACGACCCGCTGATGGAATCGGCCTTTGGGATCATCGTGCCGTTCGCCGCGTACGTCGCCGCCGAGCACCTGCACCCCTTCAGCGAAGACTTCAGCGGCTCGGGCGTGCTCGCCGTCGTCGCGGCGGGACTGCTGCTGGGGCACCGCGCGCTGTACGCGTCGCCCGCGACCCGCATGCAGGACAGATCCGTCTGGGCGTCGATCGACGTCCTGCTGGAAGCGCTGGTGTTCGCGCTGATGGGGTTGCAGCTGCCGTTCGTCCTCGAAGGCGCGCAGCACGCGGCCCGCGACAACGGGACGCTCGCGCTGGTCGCGGTGGCCGTGCTGCTGGTGACGATGCTGGTGCGGATCCCGGCGGTGTTCGGCTCCGCGTACCTGCCGCAAACCGTGCGGCTCTTCGGCCGCGACCGCGCGACGCCGTCGTGGCGGACGCTGGCGGTGGTGTCGTGGACCGGCATGCGCGGCGTGGTCACGCTCGCCGCCGCGGCCGGCGTCCCGGCGGGGACCCCGGGCCGCGAGGAGATCCAGCTGTTCGCGTTCACCGTGGCGATCGGGACGGTGCTGATCCAGGGGCTGACGCTGCCGCCGCTGATCCGGGCGCTCAAGGTGCAGGACCCGGCGGAGGCGTCGCGGGACGAGGCCGAGGAGCTCGCCGCGCGCGAGGTCGCGAAGAAGGCGGCGCAGGAACGGCTGCGCGAGATCAGCCACGAGCGGCTGGCTTCGCTGGACCTGCCCCAGGAGAAGGTCGACCGGCTCAAGGAACGGCTCCAGCGGCTGATCGACACGCGCTACCGCTTCGCCAAGGCCGCGATCACGCTGTCCGGCGAGGACCGGCCCGGCAGCCCGCAGGCCCAGTTCGCGAAGGCCCGGCGCGAACTCCTGATCACGCAACGCAAAGCGATGATCGAGGAGAACCGCGCCGGGCGGCTCGACGACGAAGTCCTGCGGAAGGTGCTGCGGGAGCTCGACCTGGAGGAGCTTTCGGTGTCGGCGACCCTCACGAACCGGCTGAGCTGACCACTTCCCACGTCCGCAGGCGTTCTTCGGCGGAGCGGATTCCGGTCTGCGAAACGAGGACGTCGGTCGCGCCGGCGTCGTAGTAGCGCTGGAGTCCTTCGAGGACGGTCTTCTCGTCGCCGATGAGCGCCAGCTCGGCCGCGTGCTCGACACCTTCCGCGGCCAGGATCCGCTGGTACGACGGGATCTGGTGGTAGAACGCCATCTGCTCGAAGGCCAGCGCGCGCACGGCGTCGGGTTCGTCGGTGACGATCGCCGGCACGGCCGCGAGGATCCGCTTGCCTGCGGGCAGGTGAGGAACGATCTGCTCGGAAAGCGCTCTCGGGCCGGCGAGGAACGGCAGCGTGCCGTCGGCGAGTTCGCCGGTGACCCGCAGCGCCTGCGGCCCCATCGCGGCCACGATCACCCGCACGTCACCGCCCACAGTGGACGGTCCGGGCGGGTGCGCTTCGAGCGTTTCGCCGTGGAAGTCCACGGTTTCGCCGTCGAAGACCTGCCGCAGCACGGTCAGGTATTCGCGCAGGTGCCGGATCGGCGGCGGGTACTCGACGCCGTAGACGGGCCCGAGGAACCCCTTCGAGCCGAGCCCGATCCCGAGCGTGAACCGCCCACCGGTGGCGGCCTGCGCGGTCTGCGCCGCGCTCGCGACCAGCAGCGGGTGCCGCGGGTAGGTGGGCACGACGGACGTCCCGACCTCGATCCCGGGCACGGCCCGCCCGGCGAGCGCGGCGACGGTGATGGCGTCCTGGCTCAGCGGAAGCTGCGAGAACCAGACGGACTTCAGGCCGGCGTCGGCGGCCTGGCGGGTCTGGGCGATGAGCTCGTCGACGAGGTTCGGCGCGGCCCCGGTGTCGCCGGCCGGCAGCGTGACTCCGATGGTCATGGTCCCAAGCTAGCGAGCGGCGCGACCGATTTCCGGGTTCCCAGGAATTGAGAACCCGAGCGGGCCCGCCGGGATTCGCCCACCCTGTGGCACATCCCTCACGATCTTCAGGAGAGCCCATGTCGCTGACCGAAGTCATCGAAGGCACCCGCAAGGCCGTCGACGCCGATCCGCACAACGCCGCCGTTTCCTTCAGCGTCGACCACACCCTCAAGCCCGGCACCCGGACCGAGGTCGAGGTCAAGGTGCGGGACCACGGCTTCACCGTCGACGAGCCGCCCGCGCTCGGCGGGACCGACCAGGCCGCCAACCCCGTCGAGTACGCGCTCGCCGCGCTCGGGTCGTGCCAGGTGATCACGTACCAGTTCTGGGCGGCGAAGCGCGGGATCCCGATCGACTCGATCAAGGTCACCGTCGACGGCGACCTCGACCTGCACGGCTTCTTCGGCTTCGCCTTCAACACCCGCCCCGGGTTCGGGGACGTGCGGGTGTCCGTCGAGCTGGAGGGCCCGGCGAGCCGGGAGCGCTACGAAGACCTCAAGCGCGAGGTCGACGAGCACTGCCCGGTGCTCGACCTGTTCCGCAACGAGACGCCGGTGACGACGAAGCTGACCTAGACGAACTGGTGCCGGACGATCGTCTGGTCGCGGCCCGGGCCGACGCCGATCGCCGAGATCCGCGCGCCGGAAAGCTCTTCCAGGCGCTCGACGTACGCGCGCGCGTTCGCCGGGAGCTCCTCGAACGTGCGGCAGCCCGAGATGTCCTCGAACCAGCCCGGCAGCTCTTCGTAGATCGGGATCGCGTGGTGCACGTCGGTCTGCGTCATCGGCATGTCCTGCGTGCGGAAGCCGTCGACCTCGTAGCCGACGCACACCGGCACCTTCTCCAGGCCGGACAGCACGTCCAGCTTCGTGAGGAAGTAGTCGGTGATGCCGTTGACGCGGACCGCGTACCGCGCGATCACCGCGTCGAACCAGCCGGTGCGCCGCGACCGGCCGGTCGTGACGCCGAACTCGCCGCCCTGCTTGCGCAGGTATTCGCCGGACTCGTCGTGCAGCTCGGTCGGGAATGGGCCCGAGCCGACGCGGGTGGTGTAGGCCTTGAGGATGCCGAGCACCGTGGTGATCCGGCCCGGGCCGATACCCGAACCCGCGCTCGCGCCGCCGGACGTCGGGTTCGACGACGTCACGAACGGGTAGGTGCCGTGGTCGACGTCGAGCAGCGTGCCCTGCGACCCCTCCAGCAGCACGGTTTCGCCGCGCTCGAGGGCCTGGTTGAGCTGCAGCCGGGTGTCGGCGATGCGGTGCGAGAACTTCTCGCCCGTCGCGAGCACCTCGTCGGCGACCTGGTCGGCGTCGAGCGCCTTGCGGTTGTAGACCTTCACCAGCACCTGGTTCTTGAACTCCAGCGCGGCTTCGACCTTCTGGCGGAAGATCTTCTCGTCGAGGAGGTCCTGCACGCGGACGCCGACGCGGGCGATCTTGTCCTGGTAGCACGGGCCGATGCCGCGGCCGGTGGTGCCGATCTTGCGGCTGCCCAGGTACCGCTCGGTGACTTTGTCGATGGCCACGTGGTACGGCATGATCAGGTGCGCGTCGGCCGAAATCAGCAGCTTGGACGTGTCCACGTCCCGCGCTTCGAGGCCGGAGAGCTCGTCGAGCAGCACACCCGGGTCGACCACCACGCCGTTGCCGATGACGTTGGTCACTCCCGGCGTCAGGATGCCGGACGGGATGAGGTGCAGGGCGAAGTTCTCGCCGTTCGGCAGGACGACCGTGTGACCGGCGTTGTTGCCACCCTGGTAGCGGACGACCCACTGGACGCGGTCACCCATCAGGTCGGTGGCCTTGCCCTTGCCTTCGTCTCCCCATTGGGCACCGATGAGCACGATGGCCGGCATGTGACACTCCAGTTGTTCGACGACTGAGGTTAAGTGTCCCGGACGGACACCGGTGGCGCTGACGAAATGCCGGTGCATGACTGTAACGGAGGACCTGCGGGTGCGCGGAATCGTGGTGGCCTGTGGCGACGGCGCGGCCGGCTTCGAAGAGGTCGACGACGTCGAGTCGATCCGCGTCCCGAGCCTTCCCGGCAAGGCGGAAATCGACCCCTTGCTGGGCGAACACGATCACCTCGTGGTGTCGGGCACGGACGCGGACCTCGCGGCGGTCGTGCTGCGGCTGCTCCGGAAGGACGCGCTCTCCGGCGTGTCGGTCGGTTTCGTGCCGTCGGCGCCGGACTCGTCGGTCGCGGCGCTGTGGGGGCTGCCGAAGACGCCGCTGCAGGCCCTCGCGCTCGCGCTGCGCGGCGAGGTCGACCCGGTGCCGCTGATCCGCGACGACGTCGGCGGCGTGCTCGTCGGGCGCGGGGTGCTGCGGCTGGTCCGCGGGGTGGCCTACGCCGACGAGCAGGTGGCGCTGCGCGGGCCGGCCGCGTCGATCGAGGTGACGCCGGACCCGGACGGTCCCGGGCTGGCCGTCCGTGTGGTGAAGGGCACGATCTTCAAGCGGCCGACGACGCTGTACTCGCGGGCCTTCCAGATCGGCTGCATCCCGACGCGGCCGGTGCGCGACGACGTCGTCTACGAGCGCGCGGTGAACAAGTGGACCTGGTACCGGCACACGGAAGACCTTCGGCTGGTCCGCGGAGCGGTCTGACCTGCTATTTTCACGGTCGAGTGAGGTTGCGGCCACGCCGCGTTCACCGACGGACAGCAACATGTCACCTATACGTGTTGCACACGCCACTCCCGTGTATCAGGGTTAGCTGTCCCCGCACCTGATACGGAGGCAGCAAAATGCCAACCAGGCGTGCTGTTCGTCATTCGTTCACCATCCTCGCGGCCACCGCCGTGCTCTCCGGGACGCTGGTCAGCGTCGCCGAGGCCACCCCGCCGGGCATCCCGTCGGCGACGACGGCGAAGACCGAGCTCGCGGCACTGACCGTCAAGGCCGACGGGTCGCAGACCGGCTACAGCCGCGACAAGTTCCCGCACTGGATCGACCAGGGCAACAGCTGCAACACCCGTGAAGTGGTGCTCAAGCGCGACGGCACGAACGTGGTCACCGACTCCAGCTGCGCGGCGACCTCCGGCAGCTGGAAGAGCCCGTACGACGGCGCGACCTGGACCGCGGCGTCCGATGTGGACATCGACCACGTCGTGCCGCTGGCCGACGCGTGGCGCACCGGCGCGTCCTCCTGGACGACCGCGCAGCGCCAGGCGTACGCGAACGACCTCACCGACCCGCAGCTGATCGCCGTGACGGACAACGTCAACCAGGAGAAGGGCGACAAGTCGCCCGATCAGTGGAAGCCGCCGCTGACGTCGTACTGGTGCACCTACGCGAAGATGTGGGTCGCGGTGAAGTACAAGTTCAAGCTGACGATCAACTCCGCGGAGAAGACCGCGCTGACGGACATGCTGGGCCGCTGCTGATCCCTGTCAAGGACGAATCCGTGCGGTGCCAGGGAATGGGACCGCCGTTCGCCTGCTGGGACGGCCTTCAGCGCGAGATTAGCGTCGCCGGTTGAAGACGCAACCACTCCCGCTGGAGGCCGTCCGGTGTCCCTGCTTCCCCGCGCCCGCAACGCCGCGGCCCTGCTCGCCCTGCCCGTTCTCCTGACCGCCTGCGCCGCCGCCGGCACCGAACAAGCCGCTTCCGGGCCACCGAAACCCGGTGGCACGCTGCGCCTGGGCATCTCGTCCGCGCCGGACTGCGTCGACGCTCAGCAGGTCGCCACGAACGCGTCCATCAACGTCGCGCGTCAGCTCGTCGACTCGCTCACCGACCAGGACCCGAAGACCGGCGAGATCAAGCCGTGGCTCGCCGAGAAGTGGGAGAGCAACGCCGATTCGACGGCGTTCACCTTCCACCTGCGGCCCGGCGCGACGTTCTCCGACGGCACCCCGGTCGACGCCGCCGCGGTGAAAACCAGCTTCGACGGCATCAAGGCCCTCGGCACCAAGGCCCAGCTCGGTTACGGCTACCTCGCCGCGTACAAGGGCTCCAGCGTGGTCGACCCGCGGACGGTCCGCCTCGAGTTCTCCGCGCCCAGCGCCCAGTTCCTGCAGGCCAGCTCGACCGTGTCGCTCGGCGTTCTCGCGCCGGCGGCGTTCAAGAAGACGCCGGAACAGCGTTGCCAGGGCGACGGCCTGATCGCCTCCGGTCCCTTCGTCTTCGAGAGCTTCAAGCAGAACCAGGAGATCGTCCTGGCCAAGCGCAAGGGGTACACCTGGGGCTCGTCGCTGTTCAAGCACCAGGGCGAGGCCTACCTGGACAAGATCGACTACAAGATCGTGCCGGAGCCCGGCGTCCGCACCGGCAGCCTCGCGTCCGGGCAGCTCGACGCGATCACCGACGTCCAACCGGTCGACGAGCCGCAGTTCACCGGCAACGGCTTCAGCGAGAACATCCGGCCGAACCCCGGCGTCGTGTTCAACCTGCACGCCAACACCACCCGCGGCGTGCTCACCGACGAGAAGGTGCGCCAGGCCGTGCTCAAGGGCGTCGACCGCACCGAGGTCGTGAACACCGTGCTGACGCCGAACTACAAGGCCGCCACGAGCATCCTCGGCTCGGCGACGCCGTTGGTCAGCGACCTGTCCGCGCAGCTCGCGCACGACCCGAAGGGCGCGGCGGCGCTCCTGGACGGCGACGGCTGGGTGCCAGGCCCCGACGGGATCCGCGTCAAGAACGGGCAGCGGCTGAGCGCGGCCGTCGTGTTCTCGCCGGTCTTCAACCAGAACCGCAGCGTGCTGGAGCTGATCCAGCAGCAGCTGCGCAAGATCGGCTTCGACCTGAAGATCGAACAGCACACCACCGCCGAGACCACGCAGATCCAGCTGTCCGGCAACTACGACTTCCTCTGGTACAACGTCACGCGCGCCGACCCGGACATCCTGCGCGGCCAGTTCTCCACCAAGGCGGGCAACCGCAGCAAGCTGACCCCGGGCAACCCCCTCGACGTGGCGCTGGACGCCCAGTCGTCCACTGTGGACCCCGCGAAGCGCGAGCCGTCCGCCGAGGAGGCCCAGAAGCTGATCATCGAGCACGCCTACGCGGTCCCCGTGTTCGAGCTGACCCAGGTCGTCGCGCTGAGCTCGAAGGCGCACGCCGTCGACTTCGAAGCGTCGTCACGGCTGCAGCTGTTCGACGCGTGGCTGTCGTGAGGCGCTACCTGCTCCGCCGGGCCGGGCAGGCGGTGTTCGTGCTGTGGGCGGCGTTCACGCTGTCGTTCCTGATCCTCTACCTGCTGCCGGGCGACGCCGTTTCGGCGAAGCTCGCCGGCGGCGAGGCCGGGGCGTCGATGACGCCGGAGCAGGTCGCCGCGGCCCGCGCGGAGTACGGCCTCGACTCGCCGCTGCCGGTGCAGTACCTGAAACGGCTGGTCTCGGCGCTGCACGGCGACTTCGGGCGCAGCGTCGCGACCGGCGACGACGCCACGCACATGGTCGTCACGGCGTTGCCGCCGACGCTCGCGGTGACCGGGCTGGCGCTCGTGTTCGCGGTGCTGTTCGGCGGCGGCTCGGCGTTCCTCGGCACGTTCACGCGGTTCCGCTGGCTGCGGCAGGCGCTGCTGTCCCTGCCGTCGCTGGCGATCTCGCTGCCGCCGTTCTGGGTCGGGCTGCTGCTGATCCAGTTCTTCTCGTTCCGGCTGCGGCTGCTGCCCGCGCTCGGCACGCAGGGCTTCGCGGCGCTGCTCCTGCCGGCGCTCACCCTCGCACTGCCGACCGGCGCGATCATCGGGCAGGTGCTGGCCAAGAGCCTGGCGACGCAGCAGGAACAGCCGTACGCGGAGATCGCGGCGGCCAAGGGCGCGAGCCGCTGGCGCGTCCACTTCGGACACCTGCTGCGCAACGCGGCCGTGCCGACGCTGACCGTCGCCGGGGTCGTCGCGGGCAACCTCGTCGCGGGGTCGGTGATCACCGAGACGGTGTTCTCGCGCGACGGCGTCGGCCGGGTCACCGCGGCCGCCGTCACCGCGCAGGACGTCCCGGTGGTGCAGGCGGTGATCGTGCTGGCCGCGCTGGTGTTCGTGGTGCTCAACCTGGTCGTCGACCTGCTCTACCCGCTGCTCGACCCGCGCATCGCGCGCACCCCCGCGGCGGTGGCCCGTGGTTGACCTCGACCGCCGCTTTCACGTGAAAGCTCCGCCCGGGCTCGTCCTGGCGGTGGTGGTGCTGGCGTTCGTGCTGCTCGCGGCCTTCGTGCCGGGGCTGCTGACCGGGTACGACCCGATCACCGGCGTCCCGGCCGAACGGCTGCAAGGGCCGTCGCCGCACCACCTGTTCGGCACCGACGAGACCGGCCGGGACGTCTACGCGCGGGTGATCCACGGCGCGTCGCTCTCGTTGCGGGCCACCGCGATCGCCGTGCTCGTGGCGCTGGTGGCCGGTTCGGCGCTGGGCCTGCTGGCCGGGTTCCGCGGCGGTTGGGCGGACACCGTGATCATGCGGGTGGTCGACGTCTTCCTGGCCATCCCGCCGATCCTGCTGTCGCTGGCGCTGGTCACGGCGCTGGGCTTCGGCACGACGAACGTCGCGATCGCCGTCGGCATCGCGAACCTGGCCTCCTTCGCGCGGGTCATGCGCGCGGAGGTGCTGCGCGTGCGCAACGGCGTGTTCGTCGAAGCCGCGCGGGCGTCCGGCGTGCGCTGGTCGGGCGTGCTGCTGCGGCACGTCCTGCCGAACGCGGCGGGCCCGGTGCTCGCGCTGGCGACGTTGACGCTGGGCACCGCGGTGCTCGAGGTGTCGGCGCTGAGCTTCCTCGGTTTCGGCGCGACCCCGCCCACCCCGGAGTGGGGCTCGCTGGTCGCGGGCGGGCGCAGTTTCCTGGCCACGGCCTGGTGGATGACGACGTTCCCGGGGCTCACGGTCGCGGCGGTCGTCCTCGCCGCGAACCGGCTGTCCCGCGCGCTGGACGGAGGAGACCGATGACCCTGCTGCGGATTTCGGACCTGGCCGTGTCGTACCGGGGCGTGCCTGCCGTGCGTGACGTCGGGTTCGACGTCGGCGCGGGCGAAGTGGTGGCTGTCGTCGGCGAGTCGGGCTCGGGCAAGTCGACCACGGCGCACGCGGCGATCGGCCTGCTGCCCCGCGGCGGCCGCGTCGACGGCGGCTCGATCACCTTCGACGGCCGGGACCTGCTGTCGCTGTCGTCTCGCCAGTGGCGCTCGGTGCGCGGGAGAGAGATCGCGCTGGTGCCGCAGGACCCGGCGGTGTCGCTGAACCCGGTGCACCGCATCGGCGACCAGGTCGCGGAGGTGCTCAAGATCCACGGCCTCGCGGACCGGCGCACCGCGTCCCTGGAGGCGATCTCGTTGCTGGAGCGAGCGGGCGTGCCGTCACCATCCTTGCGAGCGCGCCAGTACCCGCACCAGCTGTCGGGCGGCTTGCGGCAGCGCGTGCTGATCGCGGCCGCGCTGGCCGGACAGCCGAAGCTGATCATCGCGGACGAGCCGACGTCGGCACTGGACGTGACGGTGCAGCGCCGCATCCTCGACCACCTGACGTCGCTGGCGGCCGAGTCCGGGACGGCGATCCTGCTCATCACGCACGACCTCGGCGTCGCGGCCGATCGCGCGTCGCGGATCGTGGTGCTGTCGGAGGGTTCGGTCGTGGAAGAGGGTCCGTCGGTCGTCAGCGCGCCGACGCACCCGTACACGCGGCAGCTGATCGCGGCCGCGCCGAGCCTGTCCAGCCCCTCACGCCCACCCGCGCCCGCGGCCGAGCCCCTGGTCTCGGTGCGAGACCTCGCGAAGACGTTCGACGGCGGCATCCGCGCGGTCGACGGCGTTTCGTTCGACATCCCCCGCGGCCAGACCCTGGCCCTGGTCGGCGAGTCCGGCTCCGGCAAGTCGACGACGGCGCGCATGGTCCTGCGCCTGGAAACCCCGTCGGCGGGCTCGATTTCGTTCGACGGCCAGGACATCACGACCCTGAGCGGCCCCGAGCTGCGCCGGCTGCGGCGGCGGATGCAGATCGTGTACCAGAACCCGTACGCGTCGCTGAACCCGAAGTTTTCGATCGAGGACGTCGTCGCGGAACCGTTGCGGGCGTTCGGGCTCCCGCGCACTTCGGTGCCGTCGCTGCTCGACCAGGTGGCGCTGCCGTCGTCGGTGGCGCGCCGGAAGCCGTCGGAGCTGTCGGGCGGTCAGCGCCAGCGAGTGGCGATCGCACGGGCGCTGGCGCTGCGCCCGGACCTGGTGGTGTGCGACGAACCGGTGTCGGCGCTGGACGTGTCGGTGCAGGCCCAGATCCTGGCGCTGCTGGCGGAGCTGCAGTCGTCGCTGGGGTTGACGTACCTGTTCATCTCGCACGACCTGGCGGTGGTCCGGCAGCTGGCGGACCAGGTGGGCGTGATGCGGGAGGGAGTGCTGGTGGAACTGGGGCCGGCTGCGCGGGTGCTGGAGGAGCCGGAGGCGGAGTACACGAAGGAGCTGCTGGCGGCGATTCCCGGGCGTTCGGTGCAGGAGGTGGGCTGAGACAGGAACCGGACAGGATCGACGGTGGGTGTTTCCCCAACCACCCGCCGCGACGTATGGTCTGGACCATGCGGAGGATCGGCGTGGCCTTCGTGGCCTTGGTGCTGATGATTTCGGGTGCGGTGCCGGCTTCGGCCGCCGCCGGGCGCAGGGTTGTCGTCTACTACCAGACCATCTACAACGGCTCGGCCTACGTCTCACCGCTCACCCTTCAGGGCACCGGCGTCACCGACGTCGTCGTCGGGGCCATCCACCTGGACGCCAACAGCGTCGTGCACCTCAACGACGATCCCCCGAACGCCGCGAAGTTCACCAGGATGTGGCAGGACCTCGCCACCCTGCGCACCAGTGGCGTGCACGTGCTCGCGTTCGTCGGCGGGGCCGCCGCGGGGAGCTTCCAGCGGCTCGAAACGCAGTTCGACACGTACTACCCGTTGCTGCGCAACCTCATCCGGACGTACTCGCTCTCCGGTATCGACCTCGACGTCGAAGAGCACATGTCCAACACCGCGCTCAACCGGGTCATCGACGCGCTCCGGGCCGACTTCGGCAGCTCGTTCCTCGTCACGCTCGCGCCGGTCGCCACCGAGCTCAGTGGCGGGGGCGGTCTCTCCGGGCTGAACTACGACACCCTCTACCGCGACCGCGGCGCGCAGATCTCGTGGTTCAACGCGCAGTTCTACTGCGGCTGGGGCTCGCTGAGCAGCACCTCGGGCTACGACAACATCATCCGCCGCGGCGTGGTGCCCGCGAGCAAGGTCGTCGCCGGGACCGTGACCAACCCGGCCAACTGCAGTGGCTACGTCGCCATGTCGACTCTGCAGTCCACCGTGCGCAGCCTGATCGGCGAGTACCCGGACTTCGGCGGCGTCGACGGCTGGGAGTACTTCAACTCCCTGCCCGGCGGAACCTCGGCGCCGCAGCAGTGGGTGCAGCAGATCGCCCCGGTGGTCAAGGGCTGAGCGGTACGCTCGGGCGGGTGCGGATCCTCTTCACGTGCCGCCCGGCGTACGGCCACCTGTTCCCCTTGCTGCTGCTCGCGAACGCCGCGGCGAGGGCCGGGCACGAAGTCGTGTTCGCCACCGGTGAGGCGTTCGTGCCCAAGGTGCGCGGCCTCGGCTTCACCACCCACCGCGCGGGCATCGCCATCAGCGAAGCCGAAGCCGAGGCCAAGAAACGGCACGGCGAGGACGCCGGTTTCCTCGACGTCGGCATCACGATGTTCGGCGAGCTGCTGCCGAAAGCACTGCTCGACGACCTGACGCCGCTGCTCCCGCGGCTGCGGCCCGACCTCGTGGTCTACGAGATGAGCGACGTCGGCGCCGCGATCGCGGCGCGCCGCGCGGGTATCCCCGCCGTCTCGGTCGTGATCGGGCGGTCCATGCCGCCGGAAGTGCTGGCCGTCGCCGCCGAACGGCTGCGGCCGCTCTGGCGGACGCTGCCCGCGGACGCGCTGCTCGGCGACGCCTGCGTCGACGTCTGGCCCGACCGTGTCCGCGACCCGGGCACCGCGGGCGTACCGAAGGTGTTCCGGATGCGCCCGACACCGTACGACCCGGACGTCCCGCTGCCGCCACTCCCGGCCGGCGGCTTCGTCTACCTCACGCTGGGCACGGTCGTCTTCGGCGCGACCGACGTGCTGCGCGGCGCGATCCGCGCGCTGGAACGCCTCGACGTCGACGTGCTGGTGGCGCTCGGGCCAGGCGCCCCGGCCGCGCTGGGTCCGCTGCCGGAGCGGGTCAGTGCCACCGGGTTCGTGCCGCAGGCCCGGGTCTTGGACCACGCCGACCTGGTCGTCCACCACGGCGGCACCGGCACGGTGCTCGCTTCGCTGGCCGCCGGTCTGCCGCAGCTGGTGCTGCCCCAGGGCGCCGACCAGTTCGCCAACGCCGAAACCCTCGAAGCGCTCGGCGCGGCGAAGGCGCTGGTCGGCGACGCGGTCCGGATCCCCGCCATCGAAGCCGCCGCCCGGACCCTGCTCGACGACCCGAAACCGCGCGAAATCGCGCAAGGCATCGCGGCCGAGATCAGGGAAATGCCTTCGCCCGAACAGGTTCTCGGCGAGCTGGTCAGCTGGGCGGGTTGACCAGCGCCAGGATCTCGCGCGCGACGGCGTCGTTCTGCCGGAAGGACAAGGCGTTCGTCCGCGGCCGCGTGAACGCCGCCGCCGAGCGGGCGCTCGTGTGGGGGCCGACGGCGAAGCGGTGCGGGTGTGGCTGTCCGGTGCCGTCGAGCAGGCGGGAATCCGAGACGCGCGTGTGGATGCGGCCGGACGGCAGGCGTGCGCCGGTGACCGGGTCCGACACCGTCTCCTCGGCCAGTTCGCCCGCGTCGCGCAGCTGGCGGAGCAGGCCGTCGGCCGCACGGGTCACGCTCGGGCCCGGCAGCCGCGCTTCGACGAGCGTGCGGGCCTCGACCGTCCCCGGGAAACTGGTGCTGGACGCCACAAAAGCGCCGCGCTCGGCCGTCACCGTCATCTCCGCGCCCGCGAAAGAGACGATCCCCGCGTCGTGCAGCGCCAGCAGCTCCTCCAACCGGCGTGGCGGCGGACCGCTGGCGTAGTAGGAGAAGAAGCCGTGGAACCAGCCGTCCATATCGGACACCTGGGACGCCGCGTCCAGGCGTCCTTTGTGGACCAGCGTGGGCAGCTGGGCATACACCGACAGCAAAGCCGCGAACGCACCGAGGTCGGCGCTGAACTCCTGATCGGCGCGGCGCGCCAGGTCGCCCTCGATGTATTCGCGCAGCTCCTTGCCGAACTCCTCCGCCGTGCCGAACGCGCGGCCCGCCATCGGGCGGTCGACGCGGTCGAGGTCGAGCCGGTCCGCTTCGGCGGGCACCGCCCGCGCGACGAGGTCGCGCATCCCCGGCGAATCCCAGGCCAGGTCGGCGAAAGCGTCGGCGAACACCGCGAAGTCCAGGCGCACGCGGTCCGGGTGGCCGGTGAACAGCTCGGTGTAGTAACCCCAAGCCAGTTCCTTCGCGATCAGCGGCCAGACGTCGGCGCGGAAGTCGAGCGCGCCGGGTGCGCCGGCCAGCTCGTCGATCGCGTAGGCGTCGAAGAACCTGGGCAGCCGCGCCGGTTTCCCGCGTAGCCGGTAGCCGATCTTCGCGTGGTACGGGACCCCGCGCCGCGAGCCGACGTGCAGGATCGGCTCGGCGCCGCTCGGGTGGTAGCGGAGGCCGCCGCAGGCCAGCTCCTCGAAACGGCCGCCGCGGCCCTCGGTGAGCAGCAGCATCAGGTCGACGAACGCCAGCCCGAACCCCCGCACCAGCACCGTTTCGCCGGGCGCGATGGCGGAGTAGTCGACGTCGGCGGTGTAGCCGGCCGGGTAGTACGCCAGCCCGTGCCGCGCGGCGAACGACACCAGTTCGCGCTCGCGGTCGTCCGGTTCCGCGTCGAGGTGCCCGACGGTGAACACCACGGCGTCCGCGCGCACGGCCGTCCCGTCGGACAGGCTGACGGTGTACCCGTCCACGCCGACCGCGCGCGCGGCGTGCTCGACGACGTCGACGCCGTCGGGGAGGCCCTCGACGACCGTCCGGTAGACCCAGGTCAGGTAGGCGCTCTGCAGGCGCCGCGTGGGGAAGTCGAAGGGGTCGAGCGCGGTCAGCTCGGCGACGACGTCGGGCGGGACCTCGGCGTCTAGACCGCCGTCACGGACCTTGCGGGCCCAGTCGAGCAGCGTCGGCCCCGGACGCACCGGACCGGTCATCCGCACCGACTCGTCGGTGAACATGGTGACGTCCTCCGGCATGGAGTTCATGCGCAGGAGCGGCGACTGGTCGTAGCGCCACACGCGGCCGGGGCCGGGCGGGAAGGGGTCGATCAGGTGCACCTTGAGCCGGCGGCCGCCGAGCAGCTCCGCCGCGTTCGCGCCGAGCCGTTCGAGGACGCCGACCCCGCGGGGTCCGGCGCCCACGACGGCAAGGGTGAACGGCGGGGAATCGGCCACGAACCCGAAGCTACGCCGGGGTTGTGCCGGGAAACGGCCTTCCCACAGAGCGGAACCAATCACCCGGGCCACCGGCTCCGAATCCCCGGCACGCCGACGGAAGGAGCCGAGTTGTCCCTCGTCCACCCAGGCGCCCGGGCCTCAGCCGCACCGCCCCGCCGTCGAAGACGTGGCCGCTGAGATCGGTCCACCGCACCGCGTCCACACCGCGCAGGACGTGGTCGACACCCTCCTCCGGGGGAACTGGGCGATCCTGGCCCACGAATGGGCCACCGGGATCGACCCCGAGCACTGGCAGGACGTCGTCGAGGCCGCCGCGGAGGCGGCCGGGGTCGACGTCGAATTCGTCGTGATCCCGCGCCGGTCCCTGACCGTCGTTTTCAACCGGGCGGCCCCGCCGACGTTCGAGCAGGTCCGCGCGTCGATCGAGGTCATCGAGCGGCACCGGTGAGCGTTCCACCCTGCGGACGTCGTTGCCGTCCCCGGGTGCCCGGCGTAGCCCTTTGAAGGGGGAACCCGAGGGTTGGAGGACAGCATGCCGGTCGAATTCCTGGGCATCGGGGGCACGCACGACGGGTCCGAAACGCACGCCCGCACGGGCGGGGTGTTCGACAAGGAGTACACGCTGCGCCTGGCCCGCGCGCACGAGGACTTCGGCTGGGACCGGGTGCTGTTCGCCTACGGTTCCGGCTCGCCGGACCCCGCGCAGGTCGCCGCGTACGTCGCCACGAAGCTCGACAAGCTGCAGATCCTGCTCGCCCACCGCCCCAACGTCTCGTACCCGACGTTCGCCGCGAAGACGTTCGCCACGCTCGACCAGATCTCCGGCGGCCGCCTCACGGTCCACTTCATCACCGGCGGCAACGACCACGAGCAGCAGCGCGAAGGCGACTACCTGGGCAAGGACGACCGCTACGGGCGCACCCGCGAGGCCATCCAGATCATCAAGAAGGCGTGGACGTCCGACGAGCCGTTCGGCTTCGAGGGCCAGTACTACCGCTTCGCCGACTACGTCAGCGACGTCAAGCCGGTCCAGCAGCCACGGCCTGGCGTGTCCTTCGGCGGGTCGTCCCCGGCCGCGTACGCCGCCGGTGGCGCCGAAGCGGACATCTACTGCCTCTGGGGCGAGCCGCTGGACCGGACCGCGGAGCAGATCGCGTCGGTCAAGGCCGCGGCGCTGGCCGCCGGCCGCACCGACGTGCCGCGGATCCAGGTCGCGTTCCGGCCGATCATCGCGCCGACCGACGAGCTGGCCTGGGAAAAGGCGTACGCGACGGTGGGCGCGATCAAGGACCGCACCAAGGGCGGCCAGCCCCTGACGCGGCGGCACAAGCTCACCGAGCCCGAGAACACGGGATCGCAGCGGCTGCTGGAGATCGCGGCGAACGGCGAGCGCTTCGACCGCGCGCTCTGGACCCCGACGGCGGCCGCGACCGGCGGCGCGGGCAACTCGAACGCGCTGGTCGGGACCCCGGAGACGGTCGCGCAGGCGCTGCTCGACTACTACGACCTCGGCGTGGAGATCCTGTCCGCCCGCGGTTACGACATGCTCGGCGACACGATCGACTTCGGGCGCTACGTCATCCCGATCGTCCGCGAGGAGGTCGCCAAGCGCGACGCGGCCCGGGCGGCGATCGCGGCCCGGGCACCGCGGGAGGACGCCCTCACCGCCGCCGGCTGACCGCCGCCTGCACCCCCAGGTAGCCACCTCGCGAACGCGAGGTGGCTACTTTTGCCTCTGGTCCTCCGGCCATCGGGTGCGGAATGATCCATTGGTGACTCCTGAGCCACCGGTCAGACACTGCGGGCTATCGTCTGATCCGTTCGGGAAAGCTCCGTGACACCTTGGATACCAGCGAAAGAACCTAGAGATTTACCAACAGTCACGGGACACTGGCTGGGGTAACTCACGTACCGTGACTGTCCCATGACCGACTGGTCGTCTCGTCACCGGCAGTCATGGGACTGACGCGGTCTGCACAAGAGGTCGGGAGAAAACGCATGGCAGCACCGCCGGATCGGGTCACGTTCCGCGAGGTGTTCGGGATCGCCGAGTTCCGGGCGCTGTGGTTCGGGGAGCTGCTGTCGATCGCCGGTGACCAGCTGGCCAGGGTCGCGCTGTCGATCCTCGTGTTCACCGGTACCAACTCCGCGACCCTGACCGGCCTGACGTACGCGCTGACCTACGCCCCGTCGCTGCTCGGCGGCATCTTCCTGACCGGCTTCGCCGACCGCTTCCCCCGCCGCACCGTGATGGTGCTCGTCGACCTGCTGCGCGCCGCGCTGATCCTGCTCGTGGCACTGCCCGGCATGCCGTTCTGGCTGATGTGCGTGCTGGTCGGCGGCGTTTCCCTGGTCAACCCGCCGTTCAAGGCGTCCCAGCTGGCGCTGCTGCCGCAGGTGCTCGAAGGCGACCGGTTCGTCGTCGGGATGGGCATCCGCAGCATGACCGTGCAGAGCGCCCAGCTGCTCGGGTTCGCCGGCGGCGGCGCGCTGCTGATCGCCCTCGACCCGCACGTCGCGCTCGTCATCGACGCCGCGACCTTCCTGCTCTCGGCCGCCTTCATCCGCTTCGGCCTCCGCGCCCGGCCGGCCGCCGCGAGCGGCGAACAGCGCAAGTCGTTCTTCGCGACGCTGGGCGGTGGGGGCCGGACGGCGTTCGCCAGCTCTCCGCTCCGGACGCTCGTGCTGTTCACCTGGCTGATGGGCCTGCTGCCGGTCTACGAGGGCATCGCCGCGCCGTACGTCTCGGCGGCGGGCGGCGGGCCCGAGGCGATCGGCCTGCTGCTGGCGGCCGACCCGATCGGCAGCGTCATCGCGACCTTCGCCTACACGCGCTGGGTGCCCGCGCACCTGCGGCCGAAGCTGATCGGCCCGCTGGCGGCGCTGTGCGCGGTACCGCTGGTGCTCTGCTTCCTGAACCCCGGCCCGGTGTCCTCGATCGTCCTGTTCATCGTGTCCGGCGGGTTCGGCACGGTCTGCCTGCTGCAGGCGACCGCGTCGCTGACCCTGGCCGTGCCCGACGAGCAGCGCGCACAGGTGATGGGCCTGTCCAACACCGGGCTGACCACGATGATGGGCATCAGCCCGCTCATCGGCGGCGTGCTCGCGGATCAGCTGACCCCGCACGGCACGGTCGGCATCTTCGGCATCGTGGGAGTGGTGCTCACCCTGCCGCTGGCGGCCCTGTGGGCCCGATCGTTATCGGCGGAACCCGGCCGGTGGCACGACAAAGAAGCCGCACGCGCCGAACATGCTTGACATGCCCCGCGCGTGGGCTCGACCTGCGCGACCTTGCGGTGCGCTGTGCGGTCACTGATCTTTGCCGCGCATCGCTGGCCACCTCTCGTTCCGGTGTCAACCAAAAAGTACACACCGAAAGCCCTTGTGGACAGCTGGCAAACGGTCTGAAACTGTCCGTGAGTAGATTGTCACTGATCACCTGCGCAAGGGGCTGGGGGAAAAATGGTCACATCGGGGGAACGGTCTGGACAAGCCTCGGTTCGTGGTGTTGCCGACTGGGCACTGTGGTCACGACCACGGGCGTGGGTCGCCGTCACACTCACCGCGATCGCCGTCATGCTGGCCTGGACCACCGCGGCCACGCTCACGATTCCGGTCACGCTCGCGAACCTGGGGACGTTCGCGCTGCTCACCGCCCTGGCGGTGACCCAGACCGAGGTCAGCAGGCGCATCGAGCGCCAGCGCCGGATCCTGAGCAACGGGCCGCACATCAACATGACTTCGGTGTGGCTGCTGCCCGCCGGACTGCTCGTGCCGCCGCAGCTGGTGGCCGTCCTGGGCACGGTGCTCTACGTCTACCTCGCGTTCCGTAGTTGGTCCGGCTTCCGACCGGGTGAATTTCACCGCGTCGCGGCCAACGCGACCACGATGATCCTCTCCGGGTTCGCCGCCGGCTTCGTCGCGGAGGCGCTGCACGGGCACGGGATGACCGCCGTGGCGCTCGCCGCGGTCGCCTTCTTCGCCACCAACACCGCGCTCACCGGGCTCGGGCTGTACCTGGCCGCGCCGGAGAAGGCGACCGTCGAAGGCTGCCTCGGCAACATGGACGACAACCTGCTGGAGCTGGCCACCCTGTGCGTCGGCGGCCTGCTGGTGATGGTCTTGACCACCGAGCCGCTGCTGTCGGTGCTGGTGATCCTGCCGCTCTACGTGCTGCAGCGGTCCGTGCTGATCAAGCAGCTCGAGGAGCTCGCCACGACCGACCAGAAGACGCAGCTGCTCAACGCCACGACCTGGCAGGACGGCGCGCAGCGCGAGATTTCGCGCGCGGAGCGGGAAAACGGCAGCTTCGGCACCCTGATGATCGACCTCGACCACTTCAAGCGGATCAACGACACCTACGGGCACCTCGCGGGGGACGACGTGCTCAAGGCGGTCGCGGCCGTGGTCAAGCAGGAGACCAGGGCGCACGACCTGGTCGGGCGGTTCGGCGGCGAGGAGTTCGTGGCGCTGCTGCCCGCGACGTCCAAGGAGGACGCGATCGTCACCGCCGAGCGGATCCGGCAGCGGGTCAGCGAGCTGGTGATCAGCACGAAGACCAACGAAGGCGCGGCGGTCGACATCGAACGCCAGACGGCGTCCATCGGCGTCGCCGCGTACCCGCTCGACGGGGCGTCGATCGAGGAAGTGATGTCCTCCGCCGACGCGGCCGTGTACGCGGCCAAGCACGGCGGGCGGAACCGGGTGGTCGGCTCCGTCGCGCTCCCGGAGATGGCCGTCGCTTAGCTGCCCCCGGGTTCAGCGCAGCCGGTCGATGACGTCGCTCGCCTTGGTCTGGAGGCGGGCGACGCCGCCGACGGTGAACTCGGTCAGCAAGTCGATCAAGGCGTCCTGGTCCGGCGGGTCGCCGTCCCAGGTGGCCTGGACCAGTGACTCGGTCATCGCGAAGAAGAGCGTGACGAGCGCGCGGTCCGCGCGGCCGGAGTCGATGCCGTGCGCGGCCCACCGCTTGCGGCTGGCTTCGGCGTAGACGACGGCCAGCCGCTCCCTCAACCGGGTGAGGGCGGGGTCGCCCGCGCGCTCGGCCGCGCGGAGCACGCCGTAGCCCTCGGGGTGGTCGGCGACGAAGGTGACCATGTTGGCGTAGTTGGCCCGCGCCCAGGCCCGCAGGCCGGGCTGCTCGTCGGCCACCGAGGGGCCCGCGATGGCCGCGAAGGCGCTTTCCTCGGTGGCCGCGACGACCTCGGCGAACAGCGTCGCCCGGTCGCCGAACTGCTCGTAGACGGCCTGGCGCGAGACGCCGGCTTCGCGCGCGATCTGCTCGATCGTCGCGCCCTGCATCCCGTGCTGCGCGACGACCCTCGCCGTCGCGCCCAGCACGCGGGCACGCTGCTCCCCGACCGGGAGCTTGCGCGGCCGCCCGCGCGGAGCGGGGCTTGACATGGTGGTCCACCTCACGTGATTCTTTTTCCGACACCTCTGTCTGAAAAGGTGTTCCCCGCGCACTAGTCCTGCTCAACGAGGAGCAAGCATGCGTATCTTCCCCCGTCGCGCCCTCGCCGCGGCCGTCGCCACGGTTTCCGTGCTGGCACTGGTGGCACCCGGCGCCTCCGCCGCGTCCTTCTACGATCCCCCTTCACCGCTTCCGGCGGGCAGCAACGGCGATGTCATCCGGCACGAAGCGTCGACGTTCTACATCGACCCGATCAAGCTGATCAAGGCCGACGCGGACGTGCAGCGGATCATGTACCGCAGCACCGACACGCACGGCTCGCCGATCGCCGTCACCGGCACGGTGCTGACGCCGCGCTCGGCGTGGCACGGCGCCGGCGCGCGCCCGATCGTCTCCTACGCCGTCGGCACGCAGGGCGAGGGCGACGACTGCGCGCCGTCGAAAGCGCTTGCCGCCGGCTTCGAGTACGAAGGCCCGTTCATCGCCGGGCTCCTGACGCGGGGCTACGGCGTCGTCGTCACCGACTACGAAGGGCTCGGGACGCCGGGCGACCACACGTACGTCAACCGCGCGGCGGAGGCGCACGCGGTGCTCGACGCCGTCCGCGCGGCGCAGCGGCTGCCGGAGGCCGGGCTGCCGGACGACGGCCCGGTCGCGATCGCGGGCTACTCCCAGGGCGGCGGCGCGTCGGCCGCGGCGGCGGAACTCCAGCCGAGCTACGCGCCGGAGTTGAAGCTGAAGGGCGCGTACGCGGGCGCGGTGCCGGCGGACCTGGCTTCGGTGGCCAAGAACCTCGACGGGCACTACGCGGTCGGCTTCCTCGGCTTCGCGCTGGTGAGCATGAACTACGCGTACCCGGAACTGAACATCCCGGCGCTGCTCAACGCGCGCGGCAAGCAGCTGTTCGAGCAGGTCCGGACCGAGTGCACGGTGGAGGCGATCGCCGCGCACGCGTTCACGCAGTCCTCGACGCTGACCAACGACGGCCGCTCGCTGACCGCGTACCTCGGCGAGGAGCCGTACGCGTCGCGGGTGGCGGAGCAGAAGATCGGGACGCTCAAGCCGGCGGTGCCGGTGCTGATCGTCCACAGCGCGCTCGACGACATCGTGCCCTACGCCCAGGACCGCGACCTGGGCCGGACGTGGTGCGGCAAGGGCGTGAAGGTGCAGTTCAGCACATCACTGGTGCCGACGCACGTGCTCACGGCGGTGCGGGCGTTCCCGGAGGCGTTCGCGTGGCTCGAAGGCCGCTTCGCCGGCCTCCCGGCCCTGTCCAACTGCGGCCTGTTCTGAGGTCTGCCGCAGCGGTCGTGAGTGTTTGGTCGGGTTCTAACCCGACTGAACACTCACGACCCGCGGGCGTCACTTCAGGCCGGTGGCTTCCGCGGCGGCGGGGTCGGAGTCGGCGAGGAACGTGCGGCAGCGGTCGTACTCCTCGGTCTCGCCGATCTTGCCGGCGGCCTTGCCCAGCACGGCGAGGGCGCGCAGGAAGCCCTGGTTGGGGCGGTGCGCCCACGGCACCGGGCCGAAGCCCTTCCAGCCCGCGCGGCGCAGCTGGTCGAGCCCGCGGTGGTAGCCGGTGCGGGCGTACGCGTAGGCGGCGACGGTCTCGCCCGCCTCGAAGGCCTTCTCGGCCAGCGACGCCCACGCCTCGCTGTAGTAGGGGTGTTCGGCCGCGACGGTGGCCGGGTCGCTCCCGGCGTCGAGCGCGGCCTGGGCGGCGGTGTGCTCGGGCAGCAGCGTCGGCTCGGGGCCGAGCAGGTTGTGCGTCATGCCGCCCATTCTGCCCTCAGCTCAGAACAGCAGAGCCCCGAGCACCCCGCCACCGGCCAGCACCAGGGCGCCGATCAAGACGGCGGCCACGACTCGTTTCGGCATCATGGCGGCACACCATGCCAACTTCCGCACGCCGGAAGCAAATCGGCCACCCCTACGGGTGAACCCCGGTTTTCGGCGGTCTTAGCCCGCTCGTGACCATGACCGGCCATGATGTCCGGCATGGCCAAGGCAGTCGACGTCCCGGTGGACGTGATCCCGCGCAGCCCGATCGGCAAGACGCGGCTGTTCTTCACGCGGCACTGGCACCGCGGCGCCCCCGGGCAGCCGACGCCGGACTGGGTGCTCCGGTTCTGCTACGGGATGTGGCTCGCGGCGTTCGCGTTCAAGCTGCTCGGCTCGTCGTGGGACATGTCGTGGCACTTCATGTGGCTGCGCGACGACCTGGCCCCGCCGCACCTGATCAACACCGTCGGCACGGTGATCATCGTGGTGCTGGTGGCGATCCACAGCTACACGGGCCTGGGTGCCGATCGCCGCTCCCTGCGCTTGATGCAGATCGGCCTGCTGGTGTTCCTGGTGGCGGCGCCATTGGACGTCATCAACCACCGCGTCAACGGCCTCGACCTGACCGCGTGGAGCCCGTCGCACATGATGCTGTACCTGGGCACGGGCATCATGCAGGCGGGCGTGCTGCTGGGCTGGCTTCGTCTTTCTCCGCCCGGCCGCTTCCGCACGGGCGTGCTGCTCGCGCTGTGGGCGTTCTTCCTGGAGAACACGTTCTTCCCGAACGGCCAGCAGGAGTACGGCATCCTCGGCCTGCGCGCGTGGGAGCGCGGCGAGCCGGAGGCGGAGAAGTCCCTGCTGGACTTCGCGGCCAACCAGATCGGCCACCCGGTCGACCGGACGGCGGTGCTGCACTTCACAATGCCGATTCCCGAGTGGGTGTACCCGCTGTGGGGCATCGGCGTGATGGCGTTGATCCTGGTCCTGGCACGTCGCACGCTGGGCTTCCGCTGGGCGGCCACTTCGGTCGCGCTGGCGTACGTCGCGTACCGGTCGGTGATGTGGCCGCTGCTGTTGGGGCTGGGGTTCCCGGTGTCGACGGTGCCGTTCTACCTGCTGTTGGTGGGCCTGGCGGTGGACCTGGCGTTCGCTCTCGGGTCAGGTGCCGTGCGGGCCGCCGCGGGCGCGCTGCTGGTGACGGCGTTCGGGTACGGGGCGCTGTGGCTGCAGTCCCAGTTCCGGCCGTGGGTACTGGGCGACGCGCACACGGAGTCGGCGCCACCGGTGGCGTATTGGACGGCTTTGGCGGTGCTGGTCGGGGTGTTCGTCCTCTGGGCGGCGGCCGGCCCGGCTACCCGGCGGTGGACGGCCCGACGTTCGGTCGCCGCGAGCGGCTGAGACTTCTCGGATTCACGGTGCACTCCGTAACAAGGGGCTGCGGGGCGACGACTCCGGTGCACGACTGATCCACCTGCGCCGACATCGGAGGACACGCCCCATGTGGCCCTTCTCGCGGAAAGGCCGCTCCCCACGCCCGGCGGCCATGGTCATGGCACCGGTTCAGCCGACGCCCAAGGCGGCCGTGCGTCTCGTCGTGGATCCCTCGTTCCAGACGGATCACGGGAATACCGAACCCGCGGAGCCCGAAGACGAGTACTCCGGCTCCCAGCCACCGCAGTTCAGCGAGGTGCGGCTCCGCCTCGTTCCCCTGCCCGACGACGGCCGGCTCAACGTGGTGGGCGAAAGCCACTACCAGGAAGCACTTGCCGTGGTTGCCGGCGGCAGGACCTGCGGCGCGACCTTCGACGAGCACATCCCCGTGGTGGCCGTGCTGGTTCCCGAGCCGGAGAACCCCTGGGACGAAAACGCCGTTCGAGTCGACGTGCTCATGGGGAACCGGTCGCTGAAGGTCGGTTACCTGTCCGCCGGCTGGGCGGAGGACTACCAGCCCGAGCTGCTCGAGCTGAGGGCCGAAGGCGCCCTCGGCACCTGCCCGGCGCGGGTCACCGGCGGCGGGGACAAGTACTACGGCATCTACCTCCACGTGGCACGGCCCGAGGAACTGCGCTCCGGCGGGGACCCGATCGTCGCCGAAACGACGGCGACCGGGGTGCTGCTGCGGAACGACTGGTCGTGCACGGTGACCAAGGAAGAAGAACACCAAGACGTTCTTCGCGCGTTCGCTCCGAAGGGCAAGCAGGAGTACCGGGAGGTCGTCGCGTCGTTGGGCTTCTGCACGATCCGCGGCGGGAAGTACGCGGGCGGGCGCGCCATCGAAGTCCGGCTCGGCGGCAAGCGCGTGGGACAGCTGACCCATGCGATGACCACGCGCTACGGCGAGATCGTCGCGCGGTTCGCGGAGAAGAACCTGGCCGTCACGTGTGAGGCGTACACGACTCGGACGGCGAAGGGCGTCGAGGTGGAGTTGCGGATGCCGCGCGACCCCAAGCGCTTCTGAACACGACGAAGGGGCGGCACTTTCACGTGAAAGTGCCGCCCCTTCGCGCGAAGAGACTTACTTGAGCTTCGTCCCCGCCGAGCCGAGCGCCTGGCAGGCCTCCACCACGCGCTGAGCCATCCCGGCCTCAGCCGCCTTCAGGTACGAACGCGGGTCGTAGACCTTCTTGTTGCCGACCTCGCCGTCGATCTTCAGGACGCCGTCGTAGTTCTTGAAGAAGTGGTCCACGATCGGGCGGGTGAACGCGTACTGGGTGTCGGTGTCGACGTTCATCTTCACCACGCCGTAGGACACCGCCTCGCGGATCTCCTCCGGCAGCGAACCCGAACCGCCGTGGAAGACCAGCTCGAACGGCTTCGACCCGGCGTCGAGGCCGAGTTTCTTGGCTGCGGCTTCCTGGCCGCCCTTGAGGACGTCGGGGCGGAGCTTGACGTTGCCCGGCTTGTACACGCCGTGGACGTTGCCGAAGGTCGCCGCGAGCAGGTAGCGGCCCTTCTCGCCGGCGCCGAGGGCGTCGATGGTCTTGAGGAAGTCGCCTTCGGCGGTGTAGAGCTTCTCGTTGATTTCGGCTTCGACGCCGTCTTCTTCGCCGCCGACGACGCCGATCTCGACCTCGAGGATGATGTTCGCGGCGGCGGTCTTGGCCAGCAGTTCCTGCGCGATCTCGAGGTTTTCGTCGAGGTCGATCGCGGAGCCGTCCCACATGTGGGACTGGAAGAGCGGGTTCTGGCCGTTCTTGACGCGCTCGGCGGAGATCTCGATGAGCGGGCGGACGAAGCCGTCGAGCTTGTCCTTGGGGCAGTGGTCGGTGTGCAGTGCGACGTTGACGTCGTACTTGGCGGCGACGACCTGGGCGAATTCGGCCAGGGCGGTGGCGCCGGTGACCATGTCCTTGACCTTCTGGCCGGACGCGAATTCGGCGCCGCCGGTGGAGAACTGGATGATGCCGTCGCTCTCCGCCTCGGCGAAGCCGCGGATGGCGGCGTTCACGGTCTCGGACGAGGTCACGTTGATGGCCGGGTAGGCGAACTCGTTCGCCTTGGCCCGGTCGAGCATCTCCGCGTAGACCTCGGGGGTGGCGATGGGCATCGTTACTCCTCCTTGGCACAGGGTGGGTCCCGACCGCATCGTACGAGGTGTACCGCCGCCGCACACCGGTCCCCGCGCAGAAACTTCCCCGCACGTCGAATCGGTTCAGAAGGAGGGTGTCCGGCCGCCGGGCGCACCGGCGGCCGGACGGAGATCACAGCAGCTCGGACGCCAGCGCGCGGTAGGCCGGCCAGGGGTCTTCGTTGAGCACCTGGATGTTGACGTGGTCGGCACCCGCCTCGAGGTGGGCCGACACGCCGCGAGCCACGGTCGGGGCGTCGCCCTGGAGGACCAGCGCGTCGACCAGGCGGTCGCTGCCCTCGCCCTCGAGGTCCTCGTCGGTGAAGCCGAGTTTCCGCAGGTTGGCGACGTAGTTCGAGAGGCCGAGGTAGAACTTGACGGTCTTGCGGCCGATCGCCCGGGTCTCGGCGGCGTCGGTGCCGAGGACCACCTTGTGCTCCGGGGCCAGCAGCTTGCCCTCACCCAGGATCTCGCGCGTCTCGCGCGTGTGCTCCGGCGTCGTCAGGTACGGGTGCGCGCCCGCGGTGCGGTCACCGGCGAGCTTGACGACCTTCGGGCCGAGCGCCGCCAGCGCGCGGCCTTCGACGGGCACGCCGGCCGCGTCCAGGCCGTCCAGGTAGTCGACCAGCGCCGCGTACGGCTTCTTGTACTCCTTCGTCGCTTCGCGGTGACCCGCGCCGACGCCGAGCAGGAAGCGGTCCGGGTACTTGCCCGCGATCCGCTCGTACACGCGGGCGATGTCCGCGGGCTCGTCCTGCCAGATGTTCACGATGCCGGTCGCGATGACCAGCGAGTCCGTCGCCGCGAGGAGATCGTCGACGTAGGACAGGTCGCCGGTCGGGGACGACCCCAGCCAGATCGCGCCGTAGCCGAGCTTCTCCGCCTCCGCCGCGAACTGCGCGTCGACGCCCGAGTAGTGCCGCCAGATACCGAGCTTGCCGAGTTCGATTGCCATGGAACACTCCAACGCGCGGGACGGCGATTTTCCTCCCGGATCGGCGAACTACTGTCGAAGACATGACCAAGCTGGGCAACACCGACCTCGACGTGTACGGCCTCAACCTCGGCGGCAACGTCTTCGGCTGGACGGCGGACGCGCCCCAGTCCTTCGCGGTGCTGGACGCCTACACCGCCGCCGGCGGCAACTTCGTGGACACCGCCGACCTCTACGGCGGGGGCGGTGGCTCCGAGGAGATCCTCGGCGACTGGCTGGCCGCGCGCGGCAACCGGGACGACGTCGTCGTCGCGACCAAGGTCGGCATGTGGCAGGGCCGCCCGGGCCTGTCCGCGAAGAACATCCAGGCCGCGGCCGAGGACTCGCTGCGCCGCCTCAAGACCGACCGCATCGACCTCTACTACGCCCACGTCGACGACCCGGACACCCCGCTCGAGGAGACGCTGAGCGCGTTCGACGCCCTGGTCCGCGCGGGCAAGGTCCGCTACCTCGGCGCGTCCAACTACAGCGCCGAGCGGCTCGGCGAAGCACTGTCCATTTCGGACGCGAACGGTCTCGCGCGGTACGCCGTGCTGCAGCCGCACTACAACCTCGTCGAGCGCGACTACGAGCGCGAGCTGGCCCCGCTCGTCGAGCGCGAAGGCCTGGCCACGCTGCCGTACTTCTCCCTCGCGAAGGGCTTCCTGACCGGCAAGTACCGCGCGAAGGGCGACGTGACCGACAGCCCGCGCGCGGCCCGCGCCGAGTCCTATTTGGACAACGGTGGCGAGCGCGTCCTGGCCAAGCTCGACGCCGTCGCCAAAGCCCACGACGTCTCGATGGCCACGGTCTCGCTGGCCTGGCTCCGGCAGCAGCCGACGGTCGCCGCCCCGATCGCCAGCGCCCGCACGCCGGAGCAGCTGACCGACCTGATCGCGTCCGTCACCCTCGACCTGACTCCAGACGAAGTAGCGTCACTTTCCCTATGAAAGATGCGTACCGAGGCCCTGACGACGCAACTTTCTCGCCGAAAGTGGCGCCTACTCTTGGGTAGCTTACTGCGGGTAAGGTGAGGTACGGTGCCCTCAAGTGACATCTAGGAGGGCACCGTGGCCAACCCGTTTTCGCTGCTGAGCGGCACCAAGAAGGTCGACGGGAAGGTCGTGCTGATCACCGGCGCGGCCCGCGGCATCGGCGCGGGGCTGGCCGAGCGGCTCGCCGCGCGCGGCGCGAAGGTCGCCCTCGTCGGCCTCGAAGCCGAAGAGCAGCAGAAGGTCGCCGACCGGATCGGCCCGAACGCGCACGCCTGGGAAGCCGACGTCACCAGCTGGGACGCTCTCGGGCAGGCCACCAAGGGCGTCGTCGAGCACTTCGGGGGCATCGACATCGTCATCGCCAACGCCGGCATCGCGACCGCGGGCTTCGTCCGCTCGGTCGACCGGGCCGCGTTCGAGAAGGTCATCGAGGTCGACCTGCTCGGCGTCTGGCGGACGTTCCGCGTCACGCTCCCGCACGTCATCGAGCGCAAGGGCTACCTGCTCGCCATCTCCAGCCTCGCCGCGATCACGCATGCGCCGGGCATGGCCAACTACGCCGCCGCGAAGGCCGGCGTCGAAGCGTTCTCCAACAGCCTCCGCGCCGAGGTCGCCCACCTGGGCGTGAAGGTCGGCGTCGCGCACCCGACGTGGATCCGCACCGACCTGGTCGAGAGCGCCGACGCGCACCCCGTGTTCGGCAAGCTCCGCGCGTCGATGCCGGGCCTGATCGGCAAGACCTACCCGCTCGACACCGCGCTGGACGACCTCGAAGCGGGCATCCTCAAGCGCGCCCGGACCATCCACGTGCCGCGCTGGGTCGGCGGGCTGAAGCTGCTCCGCGCGTTCCTGCCGCCGATCATCGAGATCGGCTCGCGCAGCCGGGTACCGTCGGCGGACAAGGCCGCGCTGGCCGACATCGAGGCCCGCGGCGCGTTCGAGTCGGCGGTCACCGGCCACGGCGGGCGAGCCGCCACCAAGGGGTGAACATGTCCCGTCGTGACCAGATCAGGATGACCGAGGACGAGGTCCGCGAGTACCTCGCCGGGCAAAAGGTCATCAACGTCGCCAGCGTCGGCCCGAACGGGCGGCCGCACCTCGCGCCGCTCTGGTACTTCCCGCACGAAGACGGCGTCGCGACCTGGACGTACGGCACGTCCCAGAAGGCCAAGAACCTGCGGCGGCTCGCGCAAGCGACCGTGCTCGTCGAGGACGGCGACAGCTACGAGAAGCTCCGCGGCGTCTCCTTCGAGGCCGACGTCGAGATCGTCGAGGACACCGCCGAGGTCACCCGGATGGGGATCGAGCTCATGCAGCGGTACGCGGGCGCCAAGCCGGGCGACCCCGTTCCCGACGAACTCAAAGCCTTCATCGCAGGTCAGGCCCCCAAGCGCATCGGGCTGATCTTCCGGCCGACCAAGGTCGCCAGCTGGAACCACGGCAAGCTCGGCGGGACGTACTGATCGGTAGGGAGTACTTCCAAGTAACTGTTACTTGAGGTAACGTCATCTGGGCAGCATCCTCGAAGCAGCGGAGGCCGACAGATGACCGAGCGGTTCAAGGTCGTGATCGTGGGCACCGGGTTTTCCGGGCTCGGCCAGGCGATCCAGCTCGAAAAGGCCGGCATCCGGGACTACGTGATCCTGGAGAAGGCCACCGAGGTGGGTGGCACCTGGCGCGACAACTCCTACCCCGGGTGCGCGTGCGACGTGCAGTCGCACATGTACTCGTTCTCGTACGAGCAGAACCCGGACTGGTCGCGGTCGTTCTCGCCGCAGCCGGAGATCTTCGAGTACCTCAAGGGTGTCGCGGACAAGTACCGGCTGCGCGAGAAGATCCGGTTCGGCGTCGAGCTCACCGGCGCGCACTGGGACGAGCGCGAGCGCCGCTGGACGGCGACGACCAAGGACGGCCGCGAGTTCGTCGCGCAGTTCCTCGTCTCCGGCGTCGGCGGCCTGCACATCCCGCAGGTCCCCGAGCTGCCCGGGATCGGGAAGTTCAAGGGCCAGACCTGGCACTCCGCGCAGTGGAACCACGAGTACGACCTGCGCGGCAAGAAGGTCGCCGTGGTCGGCACCGGCGCCAGCGCGGTCCAGTTCGTCCCGAAGATCGCCCCGGACGTCGCCGAGCTGACGCTCTTCCAGCGCACGCCGCCGTGGATCATGCCGAAGCCCGACCACGCGATGCCGTCGTGGGCGCGGACGCTGTTCAAGCGCGTCCCGGGCACCCAGCGGGCCTATCGCAACGCGCTGTACTGGTTCCTCGAAGTCCGCGCGGTCGGCTTCAACGGCCACCCGGCGATCATGAAGGCCGGCGAACTCATCGCGAAGCGGCACATCGCGAAGGGCGTCAAGGACCCGTCGCTGCGCAAGAAGGTCACGCCGGACTACACCATGGGCTGCAAGCGCGTCCTGATCTCCAACGACTACTACCCGGCGCTGAACCGGCCGAACGTCGACGTCAACACGTCCGGGATCAAGGAGGTCAAGGCGCACTCGATCGTCGACGCCGCGGGCGTGGAGCACGAGGTCGACGCGATCATCTACGGCACCGGGTTCAAGGTCACCGACGCGCTGGAGTACCTCGACATCACCGGCGTCGACGGCCGCGACCTCGCCAAGGAGTGGGCGGCCGAGGGGATGCGGACGCACAAGGGCATCACCGTGTCCGGCTTCCCGAACCTGTTCTTCCTGCTCGGGCCGAACACCGCGCTGGGCCACAACTCCGTCGTGTTCATGATCGAGTCGCAGTCGAAATACGTCGTCGACGCCATCAAGCTCGCCGAGTCCCGCGACGCCGCCGCGCTCGACGTGCGGCCGGGCGTGCAGGACAAGTTCCAGGAAGAGATCCAGGACAAGCTGGTCAAGGGCGTCTGGACGCAGGGCGGCTGCAAGAGCTGGTACCTCGACGCCAAGGGCGTGAACCGGACGATCTGGCCCGGCTTCACCTGGCGCTACTGGCTGGAGACGCGCAGGGTCGACCCGGCGGACTACGAGCTGTCCGGCCGCGCGTCATGACCTCGCCGGACGAGCAGCTCGTGCTGCACGCCCGGGACGTCAAGTTCGACTGGGCGACGCTGCCGATGCACTGGGTCCCCGGCGAACCGCAGGTCACGCACACCATCAACGTCCTGCACCTGGCGTTGCCCGAAGGCGAGCGGTGGTTCGTCGAGGTGTTCAAGCAGGCGGTCCCGCTGATCCGCGACGAGCGGCTCAAGGCGGACGTCCTCGGCTTCATCGGCCAGGAGGCGGTGCACGCGGAGGCCCACGACGGCGCCGCGGCGCACCTCGAGGCCGCCGGCGTGCCGGTGCGGCCGTTCATCGCCCAGATGGAGTGGCTGTTCCGGAAGCTGCTCGGCGACCGCGACCTGACCGGCGCGAAGGCCGAAGAGTGGCTGGTCGAGCGGCTGGGGATCGTCGCCGCGATCGAGCACTACACCGCGTTCCTCGGCCAGTGGGTGCTCGACGCGCCCCTGGAGGAGGCGGGCGCCGACCCGGTGATGCTGGACCTGCTGCGCTGGCACGGCGCCGAAGAGGTCGAACACCGGTCGGTCGCGTTCGACCTGTTCATGCACCTCGACGGCCGATACACGCGCCGGGTGCGCAGCATGGCGGCGGTGACGCCGGTGCTGGCGTGGGTGTTCTCGCGCGGCACCCGGTACCTGATGCGCAACGACCCGACCCGTCCCGGGCGCGCGACGCTGCGGGCGTACCGCCGGGCGGCGAAGCGGGGGCTGCTGCCGACCGGACGCCAGCTGCTGCGGGAGATCCGGCCGTACTTCCGGAAGGGCTACCACCCGACCGAGACCGGGAACACCGAGCAGGCCGTGGCGTACCTGGCGAGCTCCCCGGCCGCCCGGGCGGCGGGGTGACCCTCGGCCGGCCCACCCGGCTGGACGGCAGCGACCGGACCGACCTCCTGCTGTCCACTTTGGTCGGCGTGGTGGGCGTTTACCGCCGGCTGTCGGGGTGGAGCGGCAAGCGGCGGCCGCCGGTGCGCGCGGTCGACCGGGACCTGCCGCTGGTGGTCGAGAGCGTCCACGCCGAAGCCGAGGACGTCGTCAGCCTGCGGCTCGCGAACGGCTCGCCGCTGCCGGGCTGGCGGCCCGGTGCGCACCTCGACCTCGTGCTGCCGTCCGGGCTGGTGCGGCAGTACTCGCTGTGCGGCGACCCGGCCGACACCGGCCACTACCGCGTCGCCGTGCGGAAGATCGGCGCCGCGTCGAGCGAGGTCCACGCGCTCGAGCCGGGCACGCGGGTGACCGTCCGGGGCCCCCGGACCGCGTTCCCGTTCGTCGGCGAGGGGCCGTTCCTGTTCATCGCCGGCGGCATCGGGATCACGCCGATCCTGCCGATGGTCCGCGCGGCCGCGGCGCGGGGCGCCGACTGGCGGCTGGTCTACACCGGTCGCAGCCGGGAGTCGATGCCGTTCCTCGACGAGCTGCCGGACGACGAACGCGTGCGGATCCGCCCGGACACCGAATACGGCGTCCCGGCGTCGGGTGCGGAGCTGCTGGAAGATCTGCCCGAAGGGGCGGCGGTGTACTGCTGCGGCCCGGTGCCGATGATCACCGGCGTCCGCGTGGATCTGGCGCTGACCAGCGCGAAAGCCGTGCACTTCGAGCGGTTCGCGCCGCCGCCGATCGTCTCCGGGGCGCCGTTCCGGCTGACGCTGCGCCGGTCGGGGCAGGTGTTCGACGTCCCGGGCGACCGCAGCGCGCTGGACGTCCTCCTGGCCGCCCGGCCGGGGACGCCGTACTCGTGCCGCCAGGGTTTCTGCGGGACCTGCGCGGTGCCGACGGCCGACGGCGGATCGATGCGGATCTGCGTCGACCGCGGCCCCGCGGTGCTCGACCTATGACCCGTCGGGCAGCCAGGCGCCGATCACCGGCTTGAACTCGCGGACGCTGCGCTCGGCGACGACCCCCTCCAGGAAGTACGGGTCCTGGTCGATCGTCTCCTTGAGGTGCGCCTCGTCGTCGGCCTGGTAGAGCGTGAGGCCGCCGGTGCCGTCGCCCAGCGGGCCGGCGACCGCGACGCGGCCCTGCTCGGCCAGCTTGCCCAGGAACTCGCGGTGGCGCGGCCGCACCTCCTGGAGCTTCTCCTGGACGTAGGTGATTTCGACGAGGTACCAGGCCATGTGGATCTCCGGTGGCAGGCGCGGGCGGGACGGCACCGACGCTACCCGTGTCACAGTCGTGTCCCAGCATCCGATCTGTGGCGACGGAGGGTCAACCCGATAGGCTGGGCGTGCGTCAGTACCTGTGTGAGCGCTGTGAATACCGTGAACCTGCTGACGCGACGCACCGTGCAAACCGGGGTCGGAGACAGGCAGGGGTTCATGCTCGAGGGCAATGCGGAACGCAGTGTCGAGGCGACCCTCGGCCACCTGCGGGTCATGGACGGTCCGGCCCCGGCGCAGACAGCCGCGCCGCTGACCCTCGAAGACCTCTACCGGCAGCACCGGATGCGGCTGGTCCGGCTGGCGATCCTGCTGGTCGACGAGCCCGCGACCGCGGAAGACGTCGTCCAGGAGGCCTTCACCGGCCTGCACCGCAACTGGGGACGGCTCCGGGACGCCGCGGCCGCCGTCGGCTACCTGCGCACCGCCGTGGTCAACGGGTCGCGCAGCGTGCTGCGCCGGCGCAAGACCGCCCGCGAGTACGTGCCGCCGCACGCCGTGAACGCCCGGTCCGCCGAGAGCCTCGCGATGCTCTCCAGCGAGCACCAGGCCGTCGTGTCCGCCTTGTCCAAGTTGCCGCCCCGCCAGCGCGAAGTGCTGGTGCTCCGTTACTACGGAGGGCTGAGCGAAGCCGAAATCTCTGAGGCGGCAGGCATTTCCAAGGGTACCGTTAAATCGACCGCCAGCCGGGCGCTCGAGGCACTCCAGAAGGCCATGCAAGCGCCACAGTGACCCGGGTGGACCATTCCGATCACTGAGTCGTATCACCATGCTTGGTCCAGACCAATATATGCTGGGGTGCGTGAGAGGCGCCGGAGATTTCGTGATCATGGGCGGCCGGGTCGCCGCCCCGGACCGTGTACTCGACGACGGCTGGGTAGCCGTCTCCGACGGGCGGATCGCCGGCGTGGGTTCCGGGACCCCGCCGTCCGGCGAGCACGTGGACGTCGGAGGGGCGCTCGTCGTCCCCGGGTTCATCGACACCCACTGCCACGGCGGGGGAGGTGCTTCGTTCACCTCCCTCGATCCGGAGGAACTCCTGACGGCGGTGCGGGCGCACCGCCGTCACGGCACCACGACCATGCTGGCCAGCCTGGTCTCCGACCCGGTCGACATCCTGCGTGAGCAGGTCGCCGCGCTGCGCGAGATCGTCCAGGACGGCGAGGTCGCGGGCATCCACCTGGAAGGGCCCTTCATCTCGAAGGCCCGCTGCGGCGCCCACGACCCCGAGACGCTCCTCGAGCCGGACACCGGCACGGTCGAAAAGCTCCTGCGCGCGGGCCAGGGCGCGATCCGGATGGTCACCATCGCCCCCGAGCTGCACGGCGGTGTGAAGGCCGTCCGGCAGCTGGCCGAGTCCGGCGTCATCGCCGCCATCGGCCACACCGACGGCGTCGAGGAGCAGCTGCTGCCCGCCATCGACGCGGGCGCCTCGGTCGCGACGCACCTGTTCAACGGGATGCGCCCGCTCCACCACCGCGAACCCGGCCCGATCGGGGCACTGCTCGATGACGAGCGCATCACGATCGAGCTCATCTGCGACCTGGTCCACCTGCACCCGACGGTGGTCCGGCTGGCCGCGAAGCACGCGGGCCGCGACCGCACGGTCCTCATCACCGACGCGATGTCGGCCACCGACGCGGCCGACGGCCGCTACACGCTGGGCCGCCTCGAGGTCGACGTCCACGACGGCGTCGCGACCCTCGCCGACAACGGCTCGCTGGCCGGCAGCACCCTGACGATGGACACCGCCTTCCGCAATCTGGTCCGGGGTGCGAAACTCGGCGTCCTGGACGCGGTGCACGCGACGTCCCAACGGCCCGCGGAGCTGCTCGGCATCGCCGACCGCACGGGCATGCTGTGCGCCGGCCACGAGGCCGACATCGTGGTCCTCGACCAGGACCTGCGGCCGTCGAAGGTGCTGCGCCGGGGTGAATGGGTCGCCGAAGTGGGTACGGCTACCTTGAGCACCTAGGTTTCCCGAACGAGGACGGGCGGAGATGAGCGAGCCGAAGGACCCCGAGCAGCTGCTGGCGGACGCCCTTCGCGCGCAAGCCGTCTTCGCCCCTTCGGCGTCACCCGCCCGCGACCCGGAACCGGCGACCGACGCCGTCCCGACCAGCGCGATCAACGAGCTGCCCTCGGCGTACGGCCTGCTCTCGGGCGCGAGCGCGGACTCACTGGAGCGCGAGCGCGCGGCACTGGACCCCGTCTCCGAGGCGCCGACGGCGTACACCCCGGCGCCGCCACCCCCGCGTGGGTCGGCGCAGCTGCCCGCGTACTGGATCTTGCTGCTGGCGGTGCTGCTGGGCCTCGCGGCGGGGTCCGTGGTGGGCCTGCTCACGCTGGTCTGACGGGTCTCAGTAACGACTCAGGGTGACCCTGTACCGTTTTTGAGGTGATTCTCGCCCAGAGCACGGTCAACACGATGTCGCTGCTGCCGTCATGGCTGGACCCGCAGCACCTGCTGAGCGGCCTGACGACGCCGGTCATCGCGGTGCTGTGCCTGATCATCTTCATCGAGAGCAGCATCTTCCCGGTGCTGCCCGGTGACTCCCTGCTGTTCACGGCCGGCCTGTTCATCGCGAACGGCACCCTCGACGCGCCGTTGTGGCTGGTCTGCGTCCTGGTGACGGTCGCGGCCCTGCTCGGCAACGTGGTCGGGTACTACATCGGCTACTTCGTCGGGCCCAAGCTGTTCAACCGGCCGGACTCGAAGTTCTTCAAGAAGGAGTACGTCGACAAGACGCACGAATTCCTGGAGAAGCACGGCCCCAAGGCGGTGGTGCTGGCCCGGTTCGTGCCGTTCGTGCGGACGTTCATCACGTGGATCGCGGGCATCGGCCGCATGGACCCGAAGCGCTACTTCACGTACACGGTCATCGGCGGCATCCTGTGGGCCGCGGGCATCACGGTGCTGGGCTCGCTGCTGGGCGGGGTGTCGTTCATCGCGAACAACGTCGACGCGATCTTCGTGCTCATCGTGCTGGTGTCGGTGGTCCCGATCGTCCTGGAGTACCTGAAGGCGCGGCGCGAGAAGAAGGCGGCGCTGTCTTCGGCGGACCCGGAGGTCACGCAGCGGATCCCGCGGATCAAGGACTGAGGTACTTCAGCGGAGTTTGGGGCCCCACCGGTCGGCGGTGGGGCCCTTTTCCGTCCCGGCGGTGCGGCTGGGATGACGTGAATGACTCATTCATGTCGTCCGACGACATGAATGAGTCATTCAGGACGCCCGGCCAGCGGCTCAGGTCATCGAGAACATCGACCCCGGGTTGAACAGGTTCCCCGGATCCAAAGCTGCCTTGATCTGCCGGTGCACCCGCATCCCGACCGGCCCGATCTCCCGCGCCAGCCACTCGCGCTTGATCTTCCCGACCCCGTGCTCCCCTGTCACCGTCCCGCCGAGCGACAGCCCCACCTCGAGGATCTCGTCGAACGCCCGCTGGGCCCGCGCGAACTCGTCCGGGTCGTCGGGCTGGTACACGATCGTCGGGTGCATGTTGCCGTCGCCGGCGTGCCCGACCACCGCGATCCGCAGGCCCACCTCGGCGCTGATCTTCTCGCAGCCGCGGATCAGCTCGGCGATGCGCGTGCGCGGTACGCAGACGTCGTCGGTGAGCCACAGCCCGTACGTCTCCAGCGCGGTCAGGACCACCCGGCGGGCCTGCAGCAGCATCCGCCCCTCTTCGAGGTCCTCCGTCGTGTACGCCAGGTCGGCGCCGCAGTCCACGCAGATCTGCTCCAGGGCCGCCAGCTCGCGGCGGGCGACCTCGCCGCCCGCGTCGGACTGGCCCAGCAGCAGGGCCTGGCAGTCCGAGCCCGCGCCCAGGTCCGTCTTCAGGTACGTCTCGGACGCCTTGATCGACGACGCGTCCATGATCTCCAGCAGCGACGGCACGAGCCCTTCGCGCACCACCCGCGCCACGGCCTCGCCGGCCGCCTCGGTCGTCGAGAAGCCCGCGACCAGGGTGGCCGGGGCCTGGGGCAGCGGCTTGAGCTGGACCGTCGCCTGCGTGATGACGCCGAGCGTGCCCTCGCTGCCGACGAACAGGCGGGCCAGGTCGTAGCCCGCCACGCCCTTGACCGTCCGGCGGCCCGTCTTCAGCAGCGACCCGTCCGCCAGGACGACCTCGAGGCCGAGCACCGAGTCGGTCGTGACGCCGTACTTCACGCAGCAGAGGCCGCCCGCGTTGGTCGACAGGTTGCCGCCGATCGTGCACCAGTCGTAGCTGGACGGGTCCGGCGGGTAGAACAGCCCGTGCTTCTCCACGGCGGTGCGGAAATCCAGGTTGACGACGCCGGGCTGCACCACGGCCAGCCGGTTGCCCGGGTCGATCTCGACGATCTCGTTCAGCTTGGTGAGCGACAGCGTCACGCAGCCGTCGATCGCGTTCGCCGCGCCGGACAGGCCGCTGCCCGCGCCGCGCGGCACGATCGGCACCCCCGCTTCGGCGCACGCCTTGACCACCGCCTGGACCTGCTCGGTGTTCGCCGGCAGCACCACCGCCAAGGGCTTGCCGGAGGGCGCCAGCGGCATCATGTCGCGCGCGTACGACGCCGTCACGTCGGTGTCGGTGAGCACGGCGCTCTTGCCGAGCAGGTCGCGGAGCTTGGTGACCAGGGCTTCGTTGCTCATGGCCTCATCGTAAGCCCGAAGAGTCCGCACTGCGGAAGTAAAGTTTCAAAACCAGCCGCGCGGAGCAGCCGTCACCGGACCAGGCCGAGCAGCTTCTCGACGTGGATCGTGAGCAGCACCCGCTGGTCGGCGACCATGGCCGCGCGGTACTCGGCCCAGTCCGGGTGCTCGCCCGCCGCCCGGCGGTAGTAGTCGACCAGCGCCTCGACCGTCTCGTCGTCCGGTGCTGCCGCCGGCGCCGTGAGCGACGCGCGGCCCTCCGCGACCACGTAGCTCCAGCCGTCCTCGCTGCCGACGTGGAACGTCACCCGCGGGTCGCGGCGCATGTTCTTCGCCTTCGCCCTGGTCTCGGTGATCGACGCGATTATCGTGGCCGATTCCCGGTCATACAGGTACGTGATCGTGGACAGCTGGGGCCGCCCGTCACGCCGGATCGTGGCGAGGACGCCGTGGCGGTGGGCGGCGAGGAAGTCCTTCAACGCTGTGTCGTCGGTCATACCTTCTCCAACCGGCGAGCGCCGCCGTTGTTCCGCAGCCCGGAGGAAATCTGCTTGCATACGGCAACTAAAGTGTGTTCGGACACACCGAGCGCCCGTCCGCTTGCATAACCGGTGGTGAAGGCACATCCTTGCCTGAGGCAACTAGTTGCAGCCGCCAACCAACGCCGTTGAAGGACCCTCATGGCACCGAACAGCTCCGCCACCCGGCCCACCGCCGAACTCGACCTCGCCGACCAGCTCGGCCACGAGCTCGTGCGCCTGGTCCGCCTGATCAACAAGGCGAAGTCGCAGGTTTCCAAGCAGGGCCCGGACGGCATCGAGCGGGCGGCGTACGCGATCCTCTTCACCCTCATCCACGAGGGCCCGCAGCGCACCAGCCGGCTCGCGGAGTCGCTCCACTCCGAGATCTCCACGATCAGCAGGCAGTCGAGCTCCCTCGTGCAGCACGGCCTGGTCGAACGCCAGGCCGACCCCGAAGACGGCCGGGCGTGCCTGCTCGCGCCGACCTCCGAGGGCATGCGGGTCTTCGAAGAGAACCGCAAGCTGCGCAACCAGTGGCTGGCCGAAGTGCTCGGGGACTGGACGGACGGGAAAATCCAGACCCTGAACCGCCTCTTCGGCCGGCTCAACACAGGTATCGAGAACCACTCTCCACAGCTGGCCGACGCGCACGCGTCCGCCGGTGCTCCGGCCAAGGGGGCCAACGCATGAGTTCCACCACCGAAGCAGTCGCCAAACCCGAGGTGGGGCAACCACCCCGGCTGACCCACCGCCAGATCGTCACGATCCTGAGCGGCCTGATGTGCGGCATGTTCCTCGCCGCGCTGGACCAGACGATCGTCGGCACGTCGATCGTCAAGATCGCCAACGACCTGCACGGCTTCGACCTGCAGGCGTGGGCGACCACGGCGTACCTGATCACCTCGACGATCGTCACGCCGATCTACGGCAAGCTGTCCGACATCTACGGCCGCAAGCCGTTCTACCTGGCCGCGATCACGATCTTCGTCGCCGGTTCGCTGGCCTCGACGTTCTCGCAGTCGATGTACGAGCTGGCCGCGTTCCGCGCGGTCCAGGGTCTCGGCGCCGGCGGTCTGATGTCGCTGGCCATGACCATCCTCGGCGACATCGTGCCGCCGCGTGAACGCGCCAAGTACCAGGGTTACATCCTGGCCGTCTTCGGCCTCTCGACCGTGCTGGGCCCGGTCCTGGGCGGGCTCTTCGCCGGCTTCGACACCCTGGCCGGCATCTCCGGCTGGCGCTGGGTCTTCCTGATCAACGTCCCGATCGGCGTGCTCGCGCTGTTCGTCGTGGCGAAGGTCCTGAACGTGCCGCACACCCCGCACAAGCACAAGATCGACTGGTGGGGCGCGCTGACGATGGTCGTCGCGGTCGTGCCGTTCCTGGTCGTCGCCGAGCAGGGCCAGAAGTGGGGCTGGGGCGACCAGAAGGCCATCTGGTGCTACGTCATCGGCGGTGTCGGCGTGATCGCGTTCATCGTGGTCGAGAAGCTGATGAAGGACGCCGCGCTGATCCCGCTGCGGCTGTTCAAGAACTCGACGTTCACCGTGGCGATCATCGGCGGCATCATCGTCGGTGTCGCGATGTTCGGCGCGATCACGATGATCCCGCAGTTCATGCAGGTCGTGCAGGGCTACACGCCGACCGAGTCCGGGCTGCTGATGCTGCCGCTGATGGCGGGCATCATGACCAGCTCGATCGTGTCCGGCCGGCTCACCGGGAAGACCGGGCGCTACAAGATCTTCCCGATCGTCGGCACCATCCTGATCGCCGGTGGCGCGTTCTTCTTCGCGCAGGTCAAGTACGACTCGCCGCTGTGGCACCCGCTGGTCGCGGCCGCCATCATCGGCCTCGGCCTCGGCCAGTGCATGCAGACGCTGATCATCGCGGTGCAGAACGCGGGCCCGCGCAGCGACATGGGCGTCTCGACCGCGTCGGCGACGTTCTTCCGCCAGATCGGTGGTACCGCCGGTGTCGCGATCTTCCTGACGGTCCTGTTCAACACCCTGCTGCCCAACATCACGAAGGCGTTCGGCGGCAAGCTGCCGGAGGGCGCCGGCGCGGGCATCGGCAACCTGTCCGAGAACACCAGCGGGATCCAGAACCTGCCCGAGGCGATCCGGACCCCGGTGCTGATCGGCTTCACCGAGTCGATCACCACGGTGTTCTACATCGCGGGTGGCGTGGCCCTGCTGGCCACGATCGTGCTGCTGTTCATGAAGGAGATCCCGCTGACCAACGCGGCCCCGGCCGCGGCGGCCATGGAGGGCGGCGAGGCGCTGCTCGAGGCGGACCAGCACGACTTCGCCGACGAGCCCACCGAGATCGTCGAGCCGGTCAAGCCGGCCGACCGCGAGCCGGCGCTGGTCGGCGGCGGGAAGCACGCGCTGAGCACGAACGGGCACGGCGACTACCAGGCCGTTTCGGGTGCGCTGCCGATGCCGATCACGAACTCTGTCGCGGACTCCGAGGTCGACACCCCGGTCGGCGCGGGTGGCGTCCCGGTGATCGGGCACGTGCGGCGGCAGGACGGCAGCCACGTCCCGGGTGCCGCGCTGACGCTGATCGACCAGCGCGGCCGCCAGGTCGCGCGCGCCACCGGCGCCGCGGACGGCAGCTACTCGGTGCCCAGCCAGGGCCCGGGCGCGTACGTCCTCATCGTGTCGGCCCACGGCCACCAGCCGCAGGCCTCCAGCGTCGTGATCAGCAACGGGCCGGCGACGGTCGACGTCACGCTCACCGGGTCCGGCGAGCTGACCGGCACCGTGAAGGCGGCCTCGACCGGCGACCCGCTGGCGAACGTGACCGTGACGCTGACCGACAGCCGGGGCGAGGTGAACGGCGCGTTCATCACGACCGCGGACGGCACCTACGCCTTCGTCGGGGTCGGCGCCGGGGCGTACACCCTGGTCGCCAGCGGCGCGGGCTACCGGCCCGTCGCGCTCACGCTGACCGTGCCGGACAGCGGCGTGCTGCGCCACGACGTCGAGCTCGCCAGCTCGGTGCTGCTCGGCGGCACCGCGCGGACCGAGGGCGACCGGATCGTGCCGGACGCGCGGATCACCGTGCTCGACGCCGAAGGCAACGTGGCGGCGGTCGCGCGGACCGACAGCGAAGGCCGGTACGTGGTCAGCGACCTGCCCGCGGGCGCGTACACCGTGGTCGCGAGCGGCTACCCGCCGGCGACCAGCCAGGTGGAGCTGACCGGCGGCGAAGCGGACCACGACGTCCGGCTGGGCTACGACCAGGCCCTCGACGAGCTGGTCGACCGGTCATGACCGGCTTGCGCGCGACCTTCCGGACGGCCGAGGGCTGGGCGGTGGAGCACGCGGTGCTCACCGTCACGGACCCGGCCGGCCGGCAGGTCGCCCGGCAGGCCGCCGACGTCCGCGGGGAGGTCGTCACCGACGGCCTCCCGGCGGGTGTGTACACCGCGGTCGTCACGGCGGCCGGGTACACCCCGGTCGCCCGGACGGCGCAGATCGCCTCGGACGGCTCCGGCTCGCTCGGCGACGTCGTGCTGGCGCCGGTCGCCGAGGCGATCGACCTGCCGCCCGCCGGGCCGTGGGTGATCGACCCGATGCACTCGTCGGTCATGGCGACGGCGCGGCACCTGGGCATCGCGAGCATCAAGGCGCGGTTCCCGGACGTGTCCGGCCGGATCGACATCGGCCGCCCGGCCGAGCGGTCGTCGGTGCACGCCGAGATCAAGGCGGCGAGCATCGAAACCGGCATCAAGATGCGCGACGACCACCTGCGCTCGCCGGACTTCCTCGACGTCGACGTGCACCCGGTGATCACGTTCACGAGCACCGGGCTGCGCCAGCGCGGCGTCGACTCGTGGACGCTGCTGGGCGAGCTGACGCTGCACGGCGAGCGCCGCGAGATCGAGCTCGAGCTGACGTACGGCGGCTGGGGCCCGGACCCGTGGGGCGGTGTGCGCGCGGCGTTCCACGCGGAGACGACGCTGCACCGGAACGACTTCGCGATCAACTACAGCGCGATGGTCCGGGCGGGGGTCGCGGCGGTCGGCACGACGGTGAAGATCGAGCTGGACATCGAAGCGGTGCAGGGCGAGTCGCTGCCGCAGTTCTGAAGTTCCGTGAAGGCCTCCTTCCCGGCTTTTATGACCGGGAAGGAGGCCTTCACGGTTTCTACAGCCGGTAAGGGGGCCTTCACGGCATGTCGAACCTGAATATCCCAGCGCGCTCGATTCGACCGTTCGCCGCGGGGTGTTCACCTGGGCCACGTAGGCTCCGGGTGTGAACGTCGTGAGCATCGAGGCCGCGGGCGTCGGCGTGAGCTGGCTGGACACCGCCGGGCCGCTGCTCGTCTGGGTGATCGTGCTGAGCTTCGTGCTGGTCGAATGCGCGCTGATCATCGGGCTGTTCCTGCCCGGTGACTCGCTGCTGTTCGGGGCCGGCGTGGTGCTGGCGCAGCACGGGTCGGACGCGAACGCGTGGTTCCTGTCGGGGGCCGCGCTGATCGTCGCCGTGCTCGGCAACCAGATCGGCTACTACATCGGGCGCACCAGCGGGACGAAGCTGATCGCCCGCCGCGACGGCAAGGTGCTCAACCGCCAGGCCCTCGACCGCGCGCAGCGGTTCCTGGATCGCAAGGGGTTCTTCGCGATCGTGGCGGCCCGGTGGATCCCGTGGATCCGCACGCTGGCCCCGCTGATCGCGGGCGCCGCCCGGATGGACCCCCGCCGCTTCATGGCGGCGACGGCACTGGGCGGCCTGCTGTGGGTACCGACGCTGGTCCTGCTCGGCTACTACGGCGCGGGCCTGCTGGACGCCCTGCCCTGGGTCAAGACGGCGGCCCTGTGGATCAGCATCGCGTTCTTCGTGGTCGGCACCGGGTACGGCGTCCTGCGCTACCGCCAGGAGATGCGGCGCCCGGTCGACGAGCGCGACGACGCCCGCGCCTGAGGCGTCAGAGTTCCGGGTCGGCTGCCCTGACGCCTCTTTCGCGCCATCCGGCGCCAGGGGTCCCGGCAACGTTGCGGCGGCTCGCGCGGCGGCGGCTTCCTCGATGTCTTGAATGAGTCATTCAGGTCTTCGGAGGTCTTGAATGAGTCATTCAAGGCACCCCGCGCCGGGCCGGCGACAGCCGCGGGAGAACTCGTCGAGCGGGCCAATACTCGGTGGGCGTCAGAGTTCCGGGTCGGCCCAGATCTCGAGCTGGATGCCGTCCGGATCGCGGAACACGACCACCTTCGAGCCCTCGAACGTGCGGGACGGCGCCGTCGGCAGGTACGAGACGCCGAACTCGGCGAGGCGCTCTTCCCATTCGGCCAGTTCGGCCGTCGAGCTCACGCGGAACGCCACGTGCTCGAGGCCCGCGCGGTGTTCGTCGAAGCCGCGTCTACCGGTGTCCGCGTGCTGCACCAGCACCACGGAGAACTCGTCCCCGGCGGAGCGGAGCACGACCTTCCGCAGACCCGTGTCCGGCTCTTCGCGCCGGAGGACCTCCTCGAGGTCGAGGACGCGGGCGTACCACGGCACGCTGCGGTCCACGTCGGTCACGGTGAGCGCGAGGTGGTGCACGGACATGAGTTTGGCCATGGCTTCCGAAGCCGTCCTTTCGCGTGGCGGCTTCCCAGAGTTGCACAGCGTTCGCCCGCCGAAACCGAGGTGACCATATCCCCGGTCAATCGTGATCTCGCCGTCTCCGGCCGTCCCAGCAGGCGGACGCCGGTGACCGAAGGTCATTCGTGTTTGCCGGAGCGTACTCAGCCGGTCACCGGCCGCCACCGACCTCCAGTACCGCTCCCGTCGTGAACGACGACGCTGGCGACAGCAGGAACAGCACCGCTTCGGCGATTTCCGCCGGCTCGCCCGGCCGTCCCATCGGGATCTGCGGCGCGAGCCGGTCGAGGCGGTCGGGGAGGCCGGCCGCGTCGTGCAGGCCGGTGCGGATCATCCCCGGCCGGACCGCGTTGACCCGGACGCCTTCGCCGGCGACCTCCTGGGCCAGCCCGAACGTCAGCGTGTCCACGGCGGCCTTCGACGCCGCGTAGTGCACCCACTCGCCGGCCGAGCCGGTGCGCGCCGCCGTCGAGGAGATGTTGACGATCGCGCCGCCGTGGCCGCCGTGGCGGGTCGACATGCGGCGGACCGCCTCGCGGCAGCACAGGAACACCCCCGTCACGTTGACGTCGAGGGTGCGCCGGACGACGTCCACGTCGTAGGAATCGAGCCGGCCGGGGGTGTTGCCGGTGATCGCCGCGTTGTTGACCAGGCCGGTCACCGGCCCCAGCTCGGCGGCCGCGTCGAACAGCGCGACGACGTCGTCCTCCACCGAGACGTCCGCGCGCACCGACAACGCCTGCCGGCCCGAAGCACGCACCTCGTCGGCCACCGCGAGCGCGGGCGCGGGATCGCCCGAGTAGTTGACGACGACGTCGTGGCCGCGCTGGGCCGCGAGCACGCAGATGGCGGCGCCGATCCCGCGGCTGCCGCCCGTGACGACGAAGGTCAAATCGCGAAGTTCGCCAGCGGCAGGTTCTCCAGCACCAGGTCGGCGCGGTCCCGCGTCTGCGAGATCAGGTCGGCGTTGCGCTGGTCCGAGCCGAGCGCGCGGCGGCGGGCCTCGACCAGCGAACGGCCGTAACGGCGGTGGCGCGAGACCAGCCGTTCGATCCGCTCGGGCTCGTCCGGCGCGAGGAACCAGGCCTCGGTGAGCAGCGGCCGGATGGCGCTCCACGGGTCGTCCGGCAGCAGCAGGTAGTTGCCCTCGGTGATGACGAGCTGGACCTCCGGCGGCACGGCGACCGCGCCGGCGATCGGCTCCTCGATCTCGCGGCGGAACTCCGGCGCGTACACCGTCTCGCGGCCTTCGGCGAGACGGCGGATCAGGTGGTAGTAGCCGGCCGCGTCGAACGTGTCCGGCGCGCCCTTGCGCTCGGTGCGCTCCAGCCGGCGCAGCTCGACCTGCGCGAGGTGGAAGCCGTCCATGCCGACCACCGCGGCGCGCGAGCCGAGCGCGTTGGCCAGCGCCCACGCGAGCGTGGTCTTGCCCGACGCGGGCGCGCCGATGATGCCCAGCACGTTGCGCTGCCCGCGCACGGTCAGGCCCTCGGCCCTGGCCAGCAAGTCGTCGAACGCCGTCATGTCCTGTTCCTTCCTACGATCGCGGTCGTCCACGACCGCGGTCCCACCTGCCGCACCCGTTCGGCGGCCACCTCGTTGGCGAAGCGGATCCGGTCCGGCACCGTCCGTTCGCGTGCCACGGCCACGGCGAGCGCGCCGTGCCAGACGTCGCCCGCACCTAGTGTGTCCCGCGCTTCGACGGCGGGTACAGGCACCTCACCCGAGCCGCCGTCCGCTGTGGACCAGCGCACCGGGCCGGGCCCGGCGGTGGTGATGACGGTGGGGACGCCGCGCGCGTGCAGCCCCGGCTCCGGCGCCTTGAAGTGCGCGGAGCAGGCGGCGACGTCGACCAGCGGCAGCAGCTCGTCGAGCACCGGCTTCCAGCTCCCGGCGTCCAGCACGACCGGCACACCTTCACCCCTGGCCGCCTTCGCGACGGCCAGCGCAAGCTCCGGGTGATGCCCGTCCAGCAGCACCACATCAGCCCCACTAACCTCAGGAGCCCCAAAAAATGGAACTTTCTCTAGGAAAGTGCGGTCTTGGGCGTTGCGGGAGACGACGGTGCGCTCGCCGTCGTGGTCGCGGACGGCGACGGCGCTGACCGGCGGCGGGTCCGGCAGGGAGGGGGCCAGGTCGATCAGGTGGACGCCGTGGGACTCCAGGTCGGCGCGGGCGAGGGCCGCCAGCGGGTGTGCGCCGAGGACGGTCAGCAGGGCCG